>DATACF010000313.1:0-2776 GCA_036259235.1 Longimicrobium sp.
GAGATCCCTCGCCGGGGCGCGTCGCTTCGTCCGGGTCGTCGAGACTACGCCCCGAGGTCCAGCCGTATCTCGAGCTGGGCGAGCGGGAGGGGCTCCCAGCCGAGCGCGGCGAAGAAGCCGGGGGCCAGCGGCTCGGGGACGAGCTGCCGGACCACCAGCGCCCGGCCGGGAAAGGCGGCGCCCAGCGCGCGCACCATCCGCCGCCCCCACCCCCGGCGGCGCTCCGCGCGGGCGACGGCGAGGGAGACGATCGAGATCACCTCCGCGTCCGTGTCGGCGACGAGCGCGTACGCGTGCCCGCCCAGGCGGTACGCTCGCGCCGGGAAGGAGGCGCCCACCATCGTCTCCCCCGCCAGCATCCACGGCAGCCCGGGCTCGCCCTCGCGGAGGACGAAGCGCGCCAGCTCCGCCGGGTCCACCTCTTCCAGCGCGTCCGCCCCTTCGGACGGCGTCGGCGCGGGCGGGAGGCGGTAGCCCACCAGCCGGTGCAGCACGCGGAAGCCGAGCGCCTTGTAGAGGCCGACGGCGCGGGTGTTCGGCTCGAAGACCTCCAGGAGCATCGCCCGGTCGCCGCGCGCGCGGGCCTCGCCGATCGCCTCCGCCAGCATCCACCGCCCCACCCCCTGGCCGCGCGCCGCGGGGACGACCGCCATGGCGGCCACGCGGCTCGTCCACCCGCGCCGGGCGACCAGGATCACGCCGGCCGGCTCGCCTTCGTACAGGTAGACGCGGCTGGCGAAGGGGTCGAGGTGCTCCCCGCGGAGCCGGCGCTCGTAGTTCTCGGGGGTGAAGCGGACGGGGACGAGGTACCCCTCGAACGCGCGGTTCAGCGCGTCGACGACTTCCGCCGCCGTGAGCTCGGCGACGGGGCGGGGGACGAGGATCTCGGGAATGAGGTCGCGCATCGGGCTCGGGACGTTTTCAGCGGGAAAGAGGAGAGCGGGCGAGGCGCGGCCGTCCGCGCTTCGCCCGCCCATCCTTCCAAACTACCTCCGCCGGCCGCGGCCGTACAGGGCGCGCGGCCCTGCGTCTCAGCTCGGGTTGTCGCAGCACTCGGGGGAGCAGGTGGTGAGCACCGTGCACCCGCCGCCCGACGAGCCGCCGGTGACGCGGATGTCCGGGCTCTCGCCCAGGTCGAAGCTCTCGACGGCGAGGTCGGCGAGGGGGATGGTGCGCTTGGCCATGGGGCGTCCTCTCCGGGTTCGTGTGTGGAGGGGTGGGGTGCGGCCTCAGCCGCCGGTGGCGTCGGGGTGGGTCGAGTTGCACGTCGGCGCGCAGGTGGTGTCCACCGTGCACCCGCCGCCCGAGTCGCCGCCGATCAGCTTGGCGGAGCTCACGTACGCCACGCCGCCGGGAACGGGGTCGAAGGTCTCGATGGCCAGCTGGTCGAGGTTCAGCACGATCATGCCGGTGTCTCCGTCGTGGGAAAAGGGAGGTGCGCGCCACGGGGGCGAACGATTGCGCGCGGACTCGGAAGGGGACGCCAGATATTAAAGGAGGAACGGATGGAGATCAATCGCGGCGCGGTCTCCGTCCGTCTCATCACATCGAAGCGGACGATCCATGAACGGAAAGCACCCCGGCGCTCCAGAGGATCGCCGGGGTGCTCCGCGTCGCCCGCCGATCAGCAGTAGAACGTCTGGCAGGCGACGGGGTCCAGCGTGGCGCAGCGCGCGCTGGGGCAGTTGTCGTACGCCGAGCCGCAGTCCGGGTCGAACCCGGTCTTGGCGTGGGCGACCACGGTCCCCTCGGCGCCCTGGAGGGCGCTGGTCTCGAAGCTCTGCACCGCGAGGGTGTCCAGCTCCAGCTTGATCTTCCGCATTCTCGTTCTCCGGGTTGTGGGTGGGGAGCCCCCGCGGACCGGAGGCTCCCCAGGGTGGGCCCGCATCCGGCTTCAGCGCGATCTTCCGCCTGTCAGCAGTCGATCTCGGTGCAGCCGCGTCCGCTCGGGCAGGCGTCGTCCGCCGACTCGCAGTACTCCGGGAAGTAGGTGGGGCACTGGTCGGGGCTGATCGTGGCGCAGAACCCGGTGGGGCAGGCGTCGATCGCCGAGTTGCAGTTGGGGCCGCCGCCGTTGCTGGGGGCATCGTGGCCGAGCACGGTCCCCGCGCGGCCGCGGACGGGGGAGGTCTCGAAGCTCTGCACCGCCAGGGTGTCCAGCTCCAGCTTGATCTTCCGCATTTCCGCCTCCTCGATCCATGCGATGGGGGCCGCCGCGAGTCGGAGGCCCCCGCGTTGTCAGCAGTACTCCGGATAATAGGTCGGGCAGGCGTCGGGGCTGTACGTGGGGTCGCAGTTGGGAGTACAAAGCCCGGTATGGCACGCGTCGTACGCCGACCCGCACTGCTGGTTGTGGCCGTTGGTGGGCTCGTGGCCGACGACGGTGCCGCGGCTCGCCTCGGCCGGCGAGGTCGCGAAGCTCTGCACCGCCAGCGTCTCCAGCTCCAGCTTGATCTTCTGCATCGTTCCACACCTTCGGTTCACGTGTGGGAGCGTCCGCGGGTCGGCCGCTCCGTCCGCCGGGACCGCTCATGCTGGCGGTGATTCCCCGGCTGTCTACTTCATGCGCACGGAGGCGTAAAGTTCACGCTGTGCATCCGAGGCGCTTCGTTCTCATCTGCTCCCCATTCTCGTAACAGCAAGTGTGGCAATGAGAAACTACAAACTTTCGTTGTCGGGCCCAGCAACCTAATCGGGCCGGAAAGGCTATGCAAGCCGCAGGCCGGACCAGGCCAAAATCGCGAAAAGCGCCGTGGGCGCGCAGGGACGCGCCCAC
>DATACF010000314.1:0-5340 GCA_036259235.1 Longimicrobium sp.
CGCCCCCCCCCCCCCCGCCGGCCTCGCGGGCGCGAAGGACGGAGACGATCCGCCGGTCGGCCGCGTCGACCAGGAGCGCGTTCCACTGGTTGGTGTGCAGCTCCACCACCAGCATCCGCCGCCCCCCGCGGAAGCGGCCGCCCTCGTGGAGGTCGATCCGCAGGAGCCGCTCGTCCGGCGGCGCCCCCACCCGGACGATTCGCGCCGAGGGCTCGCCCGGCGCCGCCGCCCGCGCCCCCGCGGCCTCCGGCGCGCCGGCGCCGAGGAGCCGGACCCACCCCCGCGACGGGTGCAGGTCGAAGCGCAGCGCCCCGCCCCCCTCCAGCGGCAGCGCCGCCGAGAGGTCGCGGTCGTAGACGGGCGCGGGGTGGGCCATGCGGCCCGCGAGGGCGGCGTGGAGCTCGGCCGCGAGGGCGCGCGCCAGGGGCGGATCGTAGCGGAGGGGCTTTGACACACCTGCAACTTCTCGTTACCTTTTCGGCACGTCAACCCGCTCTTTTGGACATGCAGCGGCCCGGCGGTTCAGGGACAGGCCGGGCCCCGGAGGCTTGGGAAATGTCCACGCAACGCGGGAATGGCGTGCGGAAGGTCGCCCCCGGCGACCTCCGCGAAATGAAGCGGCGTGGGGAAAAGATCGCCGCGCTGACCGCCTACGACTACCTCCTCGCCCGACTCGTCGACGGCGCGGGGGTCGACGTCGTGCTGGTCGGAGACTCCCTCGGCCAGGTGGTCCTCGGCCTCGAGACCACCCTCCCCGTCACCCTCGACGACATGATCCACCACGCGCGGGCCGCCCGCCGCGGGGTGGAGCGGGCCCTCCTCGTCGTCGACCTCCCCTTCCTCACCTACGCCACCCCGGGCGACGCGCTCAAGAGCGCCGGCCGCGTCCTCCAGGAGACGGGCGCCGCCGCCGTCAAGCTGGAGGGCGGCTCGCCCGAGACCGCGGAGGTCGTGTGGACGCTGGTGCGGGCCGGGATCCCCGTGATGGGGCACCTGGGCTTCACCCCGCAGTCGGTGCACGTCAGCGGCGTGCGCGTGCAGGGGCGCGAGGCCGGCGGGCGCGAGCGGCTCCTGGAGGAGGCGCGGCGGCTGGAGGACGCGGGCGCCTTCTCCGTCGTCCTCGAGCTCGTCCCCGGCGCCATCGCCACCGGAGTGTCGCAGGCGCTGTCGATCCCCACCATCGGGATCGGCGCGGGCGCGGGGTGCGACGGGCAGGTGCTGGTCCTCCACGACATGCTGGGGCTCAACACGGACTTCCGGCCGAAGTTCCTCCGCCGCTTCGCCGAGGTGGGCCAGGCGGTCTCGGCCGGGGTGGGCGACTACGTGAAGGCGGTGAAGGGGGGCGAGTACCCCGCCGCGGAGCACACCTTCGAATGAGCACGCTTCTCGTGGACGCGAACGGCGGCGCCGCCCCTGCGGTGAAACCAGGGGAAACGCGCGTCGTACATACGAAGGCCGAAGTCCGCGCGGCCGTGGCCGAGGCGCGGCGGGCGGGGAAGCGGGTGGCGCTGGTGCCGACGATGGGGTACCTCCACGAGGGGCACCTCTCGCTGGTCGACCGGGCGCGGGAGCGGGCGGAGGTGGTGATGATGTCCATCTTCGTCAACCCGCTCCAGTTCGGGCCCAGCGAGGACCTGGCGAAGTACCCGCGCGACCTGGAGCGCGACGTGGCGCGGGTGAGCGCGCGGGGCGCCGACCTGGTCTTCGCCCCCTCGGCGGCCGAGATGTACCCGGAGGGCGAGCCGAAGGTGGCCGTCGTCCCCGACGAGGCCCTCGCCGGGCGCCTCTGCGGGGCGAGCCGGCCGGGGCACTTCCGGGGGGTGCTGACGGTGGTGGCCAAGCTGTTCGGGATCTTCACCCCGGACGTGGCCGTCTTCGGGCAGAAGGACTGGCAGCAGGCCACGCTGATCCGGCGGATGGCGGCCGACCTGGACATGGGCGTCGAGGTCGACGTGGCGCCGATCGTGCGGGAGCCGGACGGCTTGGCGATGAGCTCGCGGAACGTGTATCTTTCCGCGGCCGAACGGGAGCGCGCCCTCGCGCTCTCGCGTGCTTTGGGACGGTGCCGCGAGCTGTTCGCGGCCGGGGAGCGCGACGCGGAAGTCCTTCGCGCCGCGCTGTGGAGCGGGATGTCGGTCCCGGGCGTGGAGCCGGAATACGCGGAGGTCGTCGATCCGCGCACGCTCGAACCGGTGTTGAGGGTCCTGCCCGGCGCCGTGTGCGCCGTGGCGGCCCGTGTCGGCGGGACGCGGCTGATCGACAACGCCGTCCTGCCCTGATTGGGACCAGCGCCGAACAAGGGACTGCGAAGATGCTCCGCTCGATGTGCAAGTCGAAGATCCACCGGGCCACCGTGACCGGGGCGGATCTCAACTACGTCGGGTCGATCACCATCGACCCGGTGCTGATGGAGGCGGCCGACCTGCTGGAGTTCGAGCAGGTGCACGTGGTGAACGTGAACAACGGCGCGCGCTTCGAGACGTACGTGATCCCCGGCGTCCCCGGCGAGGGCGAGATCTGCCTGAACGGGGCCGCCGCGCGCCTGGCGCACCCGGGCGACAAGGTGATCGTCATCTCCTACGGCCAGTACGACGAGAAGGAGATGGAGCGCTACCGCCCCGTCTTCGTCTTCGTCGACGACGACAACCGGATCGCGCGCGAGACGCTGCGGGCGGTCGGGGCCTGACGGCGGGGAGGGGAGGAGTGGCCTGGAGCGGCGTCGCCTTCGCGCTGGCCTCCCCCGGCGCCGGCGGGCTGGGCTCGCGCCTCTCCAAGTACCTCCACCCGCTGGCCGGGCGCCCGCTGGTCTGGCACACCCTCCACGCGGCGGCGGCGCTCGACCCGGCGCCGGCGTCGCTGGTGGTCGTCGGCGGCCCCGAGCTCTCGCCGGAGCTCTTCGGCGACCTCCCCGTGGAGGTCCACGTCGCCGCCCACGACGACCCGGAGCTCGCGGAGCGGGTCGCGAAGGAGATCGAGGGCGGCGAGGTGCTGGCGCTGGACGCCGCCGCCCCCTGCGCCGCCGACTGGCTGCGGCGGCTGATGGACGCCCCCCCGGGCCTCCTCCTGGAGGACCCGCGGGGGCGTCCGCTCGCCGCGTGGCTCCCCGCCGGCCGGGTGGGGGCCCTCCTCCGCTCGCCGCAGGCCTTCGCGGCGGTGGGCGAGCTGGTGGCGCCGGACGCGCGCTTCGTGGAGCCGGAGGGGTTCGTGGTCGAGAGCCGCCACGAGCTCTCCCGCGCCTCCGTGCGGGTGCGCGACCGGCTGGTCCGTTCCCTCATGGAGGGCGGCGCCACCTTCCTCCTCCCCGACACGGTCCTGGTGGACGTGGACGTCCGCCTCGGGCGCGACACCGTCGTCTACCCCAACGTCGTCCTCGAGGGGCAGACGACGGTCGGCGACGAGACGGTGATCGGCCCCGGGTGCCGGATCGTGGACAGCTGGATCGGCAGCGGGGTCGAGCTGAAGGGCTACAACTACCTCTCCCACACCTCGGTGCGCAACCGCGCCATCCTGGAGCCGCATGTCCGCCGCGGGTTCGACTGAACGCCTCCCCCCCTCCGGCACCGTCCGCGCCGCCGCCCGCGGCGAGCTCCCCCCGTGGGCCGAGGCGGGCCCCAAGCGCCGCGCGCACATCGCCCGCGTGGCCGCGCTGATGCGCGCGTGGGCGGAGGCGCTCGGCCTCCCGCCCGGGGACGTGGAGCGGTGGTCGGCCGCCGCCTGGCTCCACGACGCCCTCCGCGACGCCGACCCGGATTCCCTGCGCCCCGTCGTCCCGGAGGAGTTCCGGGGCCTCCCGGGGAAGCTCCTCCACGGCCCCGCGGTGGCCGAGCGGCTCAAGGGCGAGGCCGACGAGGAGGTGCTGACCGCCGTGCGCTGCCACACCATCGGCTCGCGGGCGTTCGGGGCGCTGGGACGGGCGCTCTACCTGGCCGACTTCCTGGAGCCGGGGCGCGACTTCGAGCGCGAGTGGACGGAGTCGCTCCGCCGCCGGATGCCGGCGGAGATGGACGCGGTGCTCCGCGAGGTGGTGGAGGCGCGGGTGGGGCACGTGGCACGGAACGGCGGGACGGTGCACCCCGAGACGCGGGCGTTCTATGAGCAGGTCGAAGCCGAGGCGCGCTAAAGGCGCCGCGGCGGGGGGCGGCGGCCGGCTGCAGACGGTCGGCCTCTTCGTCGTCTTCGCCCTTCTCGCCGCGCTGATCGGCTCCGTCGCCTGGGGCGTGCTGGGGCGGCGGGGCGGCGGCGGCGCGCCCGGCCCGGGGACGCCGCAGGTGTCGGCCGCGGCGCCGGCGGGGCGGGTGCGCGTGGAGGTGCTGAACGCCTCCGGGACTCCGGGGCTCGCCAACGAAGGACGCCGCGTCCTCCGCGACGCCGGCTTCGACGTCCTCAGCATCGGCAACGCGCCCGCCGGCTCGTCGCCGGACTCGTCCCTCGTCCTCGACCGCGTGGGGAAGGTGGAGCCGGCGCGCGCCGTGGCGGACGCGCTCGGCATCCGCCGCGTGGAGCCGAAGCCCGACGCCAACCTCTATCTCGACGTCACCGTCGTCCTGGGGCGCGACTGGACGCCGCCCGCCGCGCCGGGGGCGACCGAACAGCCGTAGACGGGTCGGGAAGGGATCGAAAAACGGACGGGTTCGCGTCAGGGTTGGCGCGGACCCGTCGTCCGTTTTGTCAGAGTTCGCCGACGGTGAGACAAGACCCTTGGCAAAACGCGCGAAGGGTGTTACTGTACGCTCTGGACGTGGCGCACACTATGGACGAGCGGACGCTCCCTTCCAGCTTTCACGGCGCATGGACGACGTTCTCGAATGGGATCTGCTGCTGTGGGTGCTGAGGGGGGTGCTGCTGGCCGTGACGGTGCTCGCCGGGGGCGTGCTGGTGCTGTACCTGGCGCGCTTCTTCCGCCCGCGCCACGTCTGGAGGCTGCTGAAGGCCGAGCTTCCCGCGTTCCGCAACGTGCAGGGGACGGCGAAGCTCCTGGGGCAGGAGCTCACCCTCCAGGGCGAGTTCGCCGAGAAGCACGGCGAGCAGCTCCGCGTCCTCGACGAGCGGGTGCGGGTGGTGGAGGGGCAGCTGAAGCACCTGGTGGACGTGTTCGTGTACGCGCTTCTTCCGTTTCCCCGAGGCTCCGATGACCGAGATCAAGGACATGGCCACCGCGCTGGAGACGCTCCGGCACCTGCAGGAGCTGTCGGAGCGCACCAGGAAGCTGCAGGCCGAGTATGACGAGATCGTCCGCCGCAAGCCGGGCGTGATGGTGGCCCGCGAGCGCGCGACGATCCCCTGGGGTGTCGCGCCGGAGCCGAAGGCGGGGTAGGCGGGCGCGCGATCGCCGCCGGAGAC
>DATACF010000315.1:0-2372 GCA_036259235.1 Longimicrobium sp.
CCGCCACGCTCCCCTCCGGCACCCCGATCCCGATCCGCTCGAGGAGCCGCTTGGTGCGCGCCTTGTCGGAGGTCAGGTCGGTGGCGACCACGCTGGGGCGGAGCCAGCGGCGGATCGAGGCCACCCTGACCGACCGCACCAGCGTGGTCGCCACCGACCTGACCTCCGACAAGGCGCGCACCAAGCGGCTCCTCGAGCGGATCGGGATCGGGGTGCCGGAGGGGAGCGTGGCGGAGACGCTGGACGGCGCGCTGGAGGCGGCGGCCGGCCTGGGCTTCCCCGTCCTCCTCAAGCCGCTGGACGGTAACGAGGGGCGCGGGATCTCGGGCGCCCTGGCCGACGCGGAGGCGGTGCGCGACGCCTGGCCCGCCGCCGCCGCGGTGCACCCGCGGGTGGTCGTCGAGCGCTTCGCCGCCGGGCGCGACCACCGCGTCGTGGTGGTGGACGGACGGGTGGTGGCCGTCGCCGAGCGGGTCGCCGCCCACGTCGTGGGCGACGGGGTCCGCACCATCCGCGCGCTGGCGGAGGAGACCAACCGCGACCCGCGCCGCGACCCGGAGCGGGACCCCGCGGCGGTGCGGGTCCCCCTCCCGCTCGACGCCGCCACCGAGGCGTACCTGGAGCGCCAGGGCCGCTCGCTCGACTCCGTCCCCGCCCCCGGCGAGCGCGTCGCGCTGCGGGGCACCGCCAACCTCTCCACCGGCGGCACCTCCATCGACCGCACGGATGAGATCCACCCGCGCAACGCCGCGCTCTGCGAGCTGGCCGCGAGCGTCTCGGGGCTCGACATCGCGGGGCTGGACGTGCTCACCCCCGACATCTCGGTCCCCTTCGGCGAGAACGGGGCGGTGGTGGTGGAGGTGAACGCCGCGCCGGGGATCCGGATGCACACCGACCCGGACGTGGGGACGCCGCGCGACGTCCCCGCCGCCGTCCTCGACATGCTCTTCCCGCCCGGGAGCGAGGCCACCGTCCCGGTCGTCGCCGTCACCGGCACCAACGGGAAGACCACCACCACCCGGCTCGTCGCGCACCTCGTCCGCCAGACCGGGAAGACGGTGGGCTTCACCACCACCGACGGCGTCTACTTCGGGGAGACGCTCCTCATGGAGGGCGACCTCACGGGGCCCTTCGCCGCCGACGTGGTCCTCTCCGACCCGCGGGTGGAGGTGGCGGTGCTGGAGACGGCGCGGGGGGGAATCCTGCGCGCGGGGCTGGGCTTCGACGCGTGCGACGTGGGCGTGGTGCTGAACGTCACCGCCGACCACCTGGGGCTGCAGGGGATCGACACCGTCGAGCAGCTGGCGGAGGTGAAGGCGCTCGTCGCCGCCACGGTGAAGCCGGGCGGCCACGCGGTCCTCAACGCCGACGATCCCCTCGTGCTCGGGATGCGCGGGCGCACCCCGGGCACGGTCGTGCTGACCTCCGTCCGCGGCGTGCGCGAGAACGCCGCGGTGGCCGGGCACCTGGCCGCGGGGGGCGCCGCGGTGGTCGTGGAGGTGGTGGACGGCCGCGAGGGGTTCCACATCCGCGAGGGGGCGCGGGAGGTGGCGGTGGCGGCCGTGGAGGAGGTGCCGCTCACCGTCGGCGGCGCCGCCCGGGTGCAGATGGAGAACGTCTGCGCCGCCGTCGGCGCCGCGTACGCGCTGGGCGTGGGCGCCGAGCAGATCCGGGCGGGGCTCCGCTCCTTCCACCCTTCGCCGGAGACGACCCCGGGGCGGATGAACGTCCTCCGCACCGCGCGCGGGACGGTGGTGGTCGACTACGCCCACAACCCGGCGGCCGTGGCCGGGCTGATGGAGTTCGTGCTGCGGCTGGAGGCGCGGCGGCGCATCGGCGTCGTCACCATGCCCGGCGACCGCCGCGACGAGGACCTGCACGAGCTGGGGCGGCTCGCCGGGCGCCTCGACTACCTGGTCGTCAAGGAGCACGAGCGGTATCGCCGCGGCCGCGACCCCGGCGACGTCGCGCGGAAGATCGGCGCCGGGGCCGAGGCCGGCGGCCTCGCCCCGGACCGCTGGGAGGCGGTGCTCGCCGAGCCCGCCGCCGTGGAGCGGGCGCTGGAGCTCATGGAGGAGGGCGACGCCGTCGTGATCCTCGCCGACGAGACGGCCGCCGTCCTGGCGCAGGTCGAACGGTACTTCGAGCCCCGCTGAGGCGGTCCGCGCGGCTCGGGAGCGGGCGCCAGTACGCGAGCGGGCGGAGCATGCCGGGGGCGAGCGTCGCGCCGCCGGCGCGCCCCCGGGCCGAGTTGGGGACGAATCGGCGCGACCAGGCGAGCCCGGAGCCCGCACGCACGCCGCCGGTCACCCGCTTCCGCTCCCCGGGTCACGGCTCGTGACGACCTCCGGGAACGCGAACGGGCGCCGGGG
>DATACF010000316.1:0-4713 GCA_036259235.1 Longimicrobium sp.
GGCGAGGTGAGCGCGTACGAGGCCGCCCTCGACTACCGCCTCCGCGGCGACCGCCTGGCGCTGGGCGACGACGACGCGGCCGACCCCGCCCCCGCGCGGGCCGAGGACGCGGAGGAGGAGGGGCGCCGCGTGGGCGTCGAGGTCAACGTCGACGGCGAGGACGAGGTGTGGGAGCGGGAGCGCCGGGGCCGCGCCGACTTCATCCTGGGGACCGGGCAGAGCTACAACCGCGTCGAGGGGCTCCCGATCACCTTCGGCCCGATCTTCGAGACCCCGGGCGAGAACCCCTTCCGCCTCCGGGTGGCGGGGATCTACCGCACCGAGAACGGCCCCGAGATGGGCCCCGAGCGGTGGGGCTTCGAGGCGCGCGCCGAGCAGTTCTTCGGGGGCGAGCGGCGCTTCCGCGTGGGCGGGAGCCTCTTCCACAAGATCGACCCCATCGAGGACTGGCACCTCACCGAGGTCGAGAACGGCCTCTCCACCTTCTTCCTCCACCGCGACTACCGCGACCACTACCAGCGCGAGGGGGGGAGCGTCTACGCCGTCTTCTCGCCCCCGTCGTCCCCGCTCTCGGGGCGGGTGGAGTGGCGGCGCGAGTACAACGAGAGCAAGGCCACCGGGAGCCCCTGGTCGCTCTTCGACAACGACGAGGAGTGGCGCCCGCAGCCGCTGGTGGCCACCGGCGACCTCCAGAGCCTGATCCTCTCCGGCACCTTCGACACCCGCAGCGACCGCCGCGACCCGGCCTCGGGGTGGTACGTCCAGGGCGAGGTCGAGCGCGCCCTCTCGGCCGACCTCGTGCGCCAGGGCGCGACGATCGTCCCCCGCGACCCGGGCCCCGAGCCGATCGCGCTCCCGCTGGGGCCGCGGGAGTTCGGCGCGTTCACGCACGGCCTCGTCGACGTGCGGCGCTACAACCGGATCAGCCCGACCTCGCGCCTCAACCTCCGCTTCCTGGCCGGCGGCGCGCTCGACGGCGACGCGCTCCCCCCGCAGCGGCAGCACGCGATGGGCGGCGAGGGGTCGCTCCCCGGCTACGCCCTCTTCTCGCAGGACTGCGGCGCCCGCGGCTACAGCACGACGCTGAACGACACCGAGTTCTTCCCCGCCTACGGGTGCGACCAGTTCGTCCTGGGGCAGGTGGAGTACCGCGGCGACCTCTCCTTCCGCCTCGACCTGAGCGACTGGGGCGAGCGCGACGGCGAGTGGGAGGAGGAGGGGGGCGACCTCGACGAGCGCGACCTCCACGCCGACCTGGGGTGGGTCCTCTTCGCCGACATCGGCCGCGGCTGGTCGCTCGACGGGACGCTGGGCGACACCCCCACCCGCGCCGACGTGGGCGCCGGGATCCTCCTGGGGCGGCTGGGCGTCTACCTGGCCGCGCCGGTGACCTCCGGCGGCGACGGGGTCAACTTCTTCATCCGCCTGAGCCCGCGCTTTTGACCCTTCGCGCTCCACGCTCCACGTTCTGGCTCCTGGGGCTGCTGCTGGCGCTCGCCGCGCCGGCCGCGGCCCAGGCGCGTCCGCTCGTGGTCTCGGCGCTGGGGCCGGCCGAGGGGTGGCGCGCGGCGGTGCAGCTGCGGGGGGTCCTCCGCGACCGGGCGCTGGTGGACGCGCTGGAGTCGGGGCTCCCGCTCCGCTTCCACTTCCGGGTGGAGCTGTGGAAGAAGGACGTGATCGACCGGCTGGTGGAGTCGCGCGAGGTGCAGCGGGCGCTGCTGAAGCACGCCCTCGACGGCGGGTACGCGCTGGAGGACGGGCGCACCGAGCGCGAGGTGCGGACGCTGGCCCAGGCCGAGGGCGCGCTCCAGCAGGCGTTCCAGCCGCCGATGCGGCCGGTATCGGGAGGGCGGTACTACTACCTGGCCACGCTGGAGGTGGAGACGCTCAGTCTCTCGGACCTGGAGGAGCTGCGCCGCTGGCTCCGCGGCGAGGCCCGCCCCGCCGTCACCGGCGAGAAGCCCGCCGGCCGCGCCGTCGAGACCGGCCTCCGCCGTTTCTTCGTCCGCCTCCTCGGCCTCCCCACGCGGCGCTACGAGGCGCGCACGGGGTCGTTCACGGTGCGGTGACGCACAACAGGTGAGGCATGCCTGTCCCAGGGCCTCGCGCATTTTCGCGCGAGTCCCTGTTTTTTTGACCCCAAATAACCGGATTTTTACCTTTGCGGTGTTCTACTTGGCCTAAAGGGATTGATGAACCACTAGGATTAAACTGGACGCCACCCTATATTTCTTCGGCTTTCCTTCTCCTTCAACATTGTCACGGGCGGCCGATGAAGCAGCGGACGGGCATCGAGTGGACGGACGCGACGTGGAACCCCGCCACCGGCTGCACCAAGGTGAGCGCGGGGTGCGACCACTGCTACGCCCACGCGCTGGCGCATGGGCGGCTGGCCGAGACGTACCGCCGCCGCCTCCCCGTGATCCGGACGCCCGAGAACGAAGCCGACCCCTTCGCGGTGCGGCTGTGGCCGGAGCGGCTGGAAGAGCCCGCGCGGTGGCGCGAGCCGCGGATGGTCTTCGTCAACTCCATGTCCGACCTCTTCCACGCGGACATTCCCGACGCCTTCGTCCGCAGGGTGTTCGAGGTGATGCTGGAGGTCGACCGGCACACCTACCAGGTGCTCACCAAGCGTCCGGGGCGCGCCCGCCGGTTCTTTGACCACAACCGGGAGCTCTTCCCCGGCGGGGAGATTCCGCCCCATATCTGGATGGGGACGTCGGTGGAGAGCCAGGAGGTCGCCTACCGTGTCGACCACCTCCGCGATGTGCCCGCCGCAGTCCGCTTCCTCTCGTGCGAGCCGCTGCTGGGGCCGCTCTCGCTCGACCTCGCCGGCATCCACTGGGTGATCGCCGGCGGCGAGAGCGGGATCGACTTCCGCCCGATGGCGCCGGAGTGGGCGCTCGGGGTGCGCGACCAGTGCATGGACGCGGGTGTGGCGTTCTTCTTCAAGCAGTGGGGCGGGCGGACGCCGAAGTCGGGCGGGCGGCTGCTGGAAGGACAGACGTGGGACGAAATGCCGGTAGTGGAGACCGTGCCGGCGGACCTGCTGGCGGGGGTCGCCTAGCGCGGCGCGCGGGGCGGGAAGCGGTATCGGATGGCTCTGGACCCTCGGACTTGGTAATTCGAAAGACTCTCCCGCAGGGCGCGTCCTTCTCGATCGCCAGCACCTCGACGCTTACCGGCACACCGCGAAGCCGGGTCATCTGCTCGGCGGCCTCGTTCGCGGCGACCACGGCGATCAGGGGAGAGCCCGGCTTGCCACTCTCGTCCGCACCAGTGCCCGCGCATGCATCCACGATGCGGAGCCGGTCGTGCCACCATCCGAGAATGCGCGCCCACCGCTCCACGTAAGCGCGGTAGATGGCGTGCTTGAGCAACGTGTGCGGCTCGAAGCTTTCGAAATGGTCGGCGTTCTGGACCATGGGTCGGACGCGGACGAGAAGGTGCGGTGGGAGGGAGCGTCAGGTGCAGTTGCGAAGAATAAACACGCGGCGATCCGAACACCACATTCCACAATAGCCGAAACCCCGCCTCCACGTACGCGGGGTTTCGTCGTCTGGATTCGTGGAGTTCCTCACCGTGACGGCGGTGGGCCGAGCATCGAGGTGGAGGGGCCGCTCCCGGTGAGGACGACGAAGGCGTCGAAGCCGAAGATGAGCTGCGTCAGGCGCGGGGGGACGGTGCCGAGGCGCCCGGCGTACAGGAGGGGGCGGAGGGCGCGGAAGTCGTAGACCGTCCAGGCGGCGGGGTCGGCCTCGGCGAAGAGGGGGGCGATCCACTCGTTCTGGGCGAACTCGGCGGCGCCCGCGCGGTAGCCGAAGGTACGCGGGTCGAACTCGGCGTGCTGGCCGCGCCGGTCGCCGACGACCATGACGCCGAAGGAGGCGGTCCCGTTGAACGCCGCCAGCTCGGGGAGGAGGGAGCCGAGGTCGTAGGTGCTGGTGAGGTTGCGGCCGCGCATCAGGTGGTTGGCCCCGAACTTCAGGATCACGCGCGGCGGCGAGGCGCCGGCGGACGCGGCCTCGCGGTAGTGGCGGACGAACTGCGCTTTGAGCCACGCCGCGCGCGCCGCGTTCGACTCGTAGCCGCGCCCGGCGACCCAGAGCTGGTTGATGCGGAGCGTCTCGTCCATGAGCGCCAGCGCCCGCTCGGCCTCGCTCCCCGGCGCGGGGGCGTACGCCCGGCGGAGCGCCGCCAGCGCGGTGTCGGCGGAGGCGAACATGAAGAGCGCCGACGGGTTCTGTGCGGCGAGGGCGGCCGAGAGCATGGAGTCGGCGCGGGCGCGGACGGCGGCGGCGGCGGCGCGGGCCCCGGGGGTGGGGGCGGTCTCCTCCAGCCTCCGGAGGAGGTAGCGGTCGGCGAGGATGTCGTAGTCGAGCCCCCAGACGGTGCCCCCGGCGCCCGCGACGTCGGCGATCAGCGCGGCCTCTTCGCGGAGCGTGTAGAAGGGCGCCCCCGGCCAGTGCTCGTTGACGAAGCGCTCCAGCGCCTTCGCCGGCTCCGGCTCCCGCGCCGCGCGGGCGAGCCCCGCCGCGAGCGCGTCGCCGGTCTCCACGGCCAGGTAGCCGTAGCCGTCGGGGGCCAGCGCGCGGTAGAGCGCGGAGGTGAGCCGGGGCACCTGCGCCACCCCGTGCTCCTCGCCGACCAGGAAGAACTGCGACGCCCGCCCCGCCTCCAGCAGGAGCCGCGCTCCCTCGCCCTGGAGCCTCC
>DATACF010000317.1:0-4212 GCA_036259235.1 Longimicrobium sp.
GCCGGAGCAGCCGACGCCCATGAACCGCAGATCGCTGGTCCTCGCCCTCCTCGCCGCCCTCCTGGCGGGCGGGCCCGCCGCCGCGCAGGCCGCCCGGCGCGGCGCCGTGCACGGCACCGTCACCGACGCCGCCACCGGGGAGCCGGTCGCCGGCGCCGCCGTCCGCCTCCGCGAGCCGGGGCGGCGCGAGGTGTCGCACGCCGACGGCACCTTCCATTTCGACGCCCTCCCCGCCGGGAGCTACACCGTCTCGGTGGAGCGGATCGGCTACGCCCCCGCCGAGCGGCGGGTCCGCGTCGCGGAGGGAGAGACGGCGCGCCTCGCCCTCCCGCTGGCCCCCTCGGCCCTCCAGCTCGCGGGCGTCGTCGCCACGGGGACGGGGCGCGAGCGGGGGGGGGAGGAGACCTACCGCCCCACCACCGTCGTCGGCGGCGCCGGGCTGCGGCGGAAGCTGGGGGCGACGGTGAGCGCCACCGTGGCCGGCGAGCCGGGGATCGCGATGCGCTACAACGGCCCCGCCGCCGCGCAGCCGGTCATCCGCGGCCTCGGCGGCGACCGCGTCCTGGTCCTGGAGGACGGCCAGCGCACCGGCGACATCGCCGGGAGCGCCGCCGACCACGGGGTGATGGTGGAGCCGCTGACCGCCGAGCGGATCGAGGTCGTCCGCGGCCCCGCCGGCGTGCTCTACGGGAGCAACGCCCTGGGCGGGGTGATCAACGTCGTCCGCGAGGAGGTCCCCCGCTCGCGCCCCGACCGCCTCTCGGGGACGCTCTCCCTCCAGGGCGAGTCGGCGAGCGACGGCCTCGCGGGCGGGGGGGCGCTCCTGGGCGGACTCGGCGGATGGGCCCTCCGCGGCGAGGCGAGCGTCCGCCGCGCGGGCGACACCCGGACCCCGCTGGGCGACCTCCCGTCCACCGGGCTGGCGGGGCTCAGCGTGGGCGCGGGGGCCAGCCGGGTGGGCGCGTCGGGGTTCGCGGGGGTCGCCGTCCGCGACTACGCGCTGGACTACGGCGTCCCCGGCACCTTCCGCGGCCAGGACATCCCCGGCGCGCACCAGGGGGGAGTGGACCTCGACGTCCGCCGCACCGCGCTCCGCGGCCAGGCGGCGCTCCTCACCGGACTCGGGCCCTTCGGCTCGGTGGAGGCGGACGTGAGCCTGGTGCGCTTCCGCCAGCACGAGATGGAGCGGGGGACGGACGGGAGCCGGTTCGTCGGCACCTCCTTCCTCCAGCACACGGCGGCGGCGAGCGTGGTGGGGCGCCACCGGCACGAGGGGGCGTTCCGCAACGAGGGCGCGGTGGGGCTCTGGGCGTTCGGGAAGGAGCTCGACGTGGGCGGACTGGCCACCGGGAGCCGCTCGGCGCGGCAGGGGTCGCTGGCGGCCTTCGCCTACGAGGAGCTCTCGCGCGGGGCGTGGTCGGCCGAGGTGGGCGCGCGGTACGACCTCACCCGCGTCGTCCCCCGCGGCACGCGGCCGGTGGCCGGGGTCCCGGTGGGGGCGCGGAGCTTCGGCGCCTTCTCCGGGAGCGCGGCGGCGGTCCGGCGGCTGGGGGGCGGGTGGCAGGCGGGGGCGCGCGTCGCCCGGTCGTCGCGCACGCCGTCGGTCGAGGAGCTCTTCTCCCGCGGGCCGCACCTGGCCGCCTACTCGTACGAGATCGGCAACCCGCGGCTGGACGCCGAGACCGGGCTCGGCGCCGACCTCTTCGTCCGCGTCTCGCGCCCGGGGGTGGAGGGCGAGGCGACGGTCTACCGCAACGCCGTCGACGGCTTCGTCTACTACGCCCCCACCGGAGCGCTCGACCCCCGCTTCGGGCGCTACCCGGTCTACCAGGCGCGCGGCGGCGACGCCCGCTTCGTGGGCGCCGAGGCGCGCCTCCAGTGGGAGCCCGTCCGCGCCTGGGTGGTCGAAGGGACCGGGAGCTGGGTCCGCGGCGACCTCCGGGCGGACGGCGCGTCGCGCCCCCTCCCCGCCATCCCCCCCGCGCGCGGGGCGCTCCGCCTCCGCCGCGACGTCCCGCGGTGGTTCGCGGAGGCGGGCCTGGAAGGCGCGGCGGCGCAGGAGCGCGTCTACCCCGGCCGCGCCGCCGACGGCACCCCGCTGGAGACGCCCACCCGCGGCTACCTCCTCCTCAACGCCTCCGCCGGCCTCCGCTGGGAGGGGCGGGGCGCCCTCCACACCCTCACCCTCGCCGCCGACAACGTGGCGGACGAGGTCTGGCGCGACCACCTGTCGCGCGTCCGCGAGGTGGCCCCCCAGCCGGGGCTCAACCTCCGCCTGCTGTACCGTGTCGACTTCTAACCCCGACCAGGAGCAGACCGATGTTCGCACGCCTTTCCACCCGCCGGGCCGCCCGCGCCGCCCTCGTCCTCGCGCTCGCCGCCACGGGCGCCTGCGGCGACGCCACCGGCCCCGACGACGACGACGACGATCACCAGGAGGCCGCCGGGATGGTGATCACCGACCAGAGCAACGTCACGCTCGTGAGCGTGAGCGCCCAGCGGCAGGTGACCGGGACCCTCACCGTCGCCGCCGGCCAGGCGCGGCACCTGGAGGTCTACTTCGTCGACGAGGACGGCGACCGCTTCCAGCTCGACGACGGCGACGAGCACGCCCTCGCGTGGGAGGTGGCGAACGAGTCGGTCGCGACGATCGACTCGCACGACGGCCACCTCGACCTCGACGGCGTGGCGGCGGGGAGCACCACCGTCGTCTTCTCCCTCCTCCACGGCAACCACTCCGACTACGACTCGCCCGCGATCCCCATCACGGTGACGCCGTAGCCGGCCCCGGAGGGCCCCGGACGAAGGCGGTCCCACGCGGGCGGCGGCGCCGCTGCCCGCGTGGGGCCGCCGCGCGCTCGGACCCACGCGAAAGAAAACTCGGGACAGCGGAGGGATCGGCGATTAGATATGGATGACGTGTCGTCCGCAGCAGCCACGTCCGTCCACCGGCCGCCAGGAGCAACACGGCATGTCGACCGCCGCTCCCCCCGTCCCCCGCCCCGCCGTCCCGGCCTCCGCCGCCCCCGGCTTCGCCCGCGCCGTCCGCGCGTTCGAGGCGCGCTACCGCGACTTCTTCGCGGAGCGCGAGGCGGTCCCCATCGGCCTCCGCTCCGGGGGCGAACGCCACGCGCTCGGCCCCGGCGAGCCGCGCTTCACCCTCGTCGTCAACAGCGCGAAGGGGGCCGAGGCGCTCGCCACCCTCGACATCACCGCGGGGGCCGCCGCGTACCTGGCCGGCGACATCGACGTCGAGGGCGACATCCTGGCGCTCATCACCGTCCGCGACCTCTGGAGCGACCGTCGCCCGCTCCGCTACGCCTGGCGCTTCGTCCAGCCCCTCCTCTTCGGGCAGGTGAAGAGCGACAAGAAGTGGATCGCGCACCACTACGACCACGAGGCCGACTTCTACCTCCTCTGGCTCGACCCCCGCCACCGCTGCTACTCGCAGGGGATCTTCGAGCGCCCGGACGAGCCGCTGGAGGACGCCATGACGCGCAAGCTCGACTTCGCCCTCGAGGCCGTCGGCGCGCGCCCGGGCGACCGCGTCCTCGACATCGGCGGCGGGTGGGGCGCCTTCACCGAGCATGCGGGGCGCCGGGGGATCCGGGTGACCTCGCTGACGATCTCCCAGGCGTCGGAGGCGTTCCTCCAGGGGCTCATCGACCGCGAGCGCCTCCCCTGCCGCGTCCTCCGCGAGCACCTCTTCGAGCACCGGCCCGGGGAGCGCTACGACGCCATCGTCAACCTGGGCGTCACCGAGCACCTCCCCGACTACGCCGCCACGCTGAAGAAGTACGCGTCGCTCCTCAAGCCGGGCGGCAAGATCTACCTCGACGCCAGCGCCACCCGGCGGAAGGGGGGCCACACCACCTTCCTGGAGAAGTACATCTACCCGGGGAACGGGTCGCTGATGTGCCTCCACGAGTACCTCGCCGAGGTGGCGAAGTCGCCCTTCCGGCTGGAGGGGGTGTGGGACGACCGGATCTCCTACCACCTCACCTGCCGCCGGTGGGCCGAGGCGCTCGACCGCAGCCGCGACGAGATCGAGCGGCGCTGGGGGAAGCCCCTCCACCGCTCCTTCCAGCTCTACCTCTGGGGCTCGTCCGACGGCTTCCTCCGCGACCGCAACCAGGCCTACCGCGTCGTCCTCGGCCTGCCCTCCTGACTACGGCCGAACGACGGACGACGAAGCCCCGCCGCGATCCGCGC
>DATACF010000318.1:0-8473 GCA_036259235.1 Longimicrobium sp.
GGAAGAGCGGCGAGGCCGGGCCGAAGCGCCGGATAGCGTCCAGAACGCGCCGCTATACAAGGAGTGCCGGGGTCCGCATGGGGCCCCGCGCGGAGCGGAAACGCGACCCACGGAGGACAGAGTCATGCCCTGCTACGTGCCCACGTGCCCGACGCAGACGCCCCCCCAGCCCGACCGCCGGCAGGCCGCGCAGAACGTGCGCGCCCAGGCGTCGGCGCTGGCCAACGTCCCCATCCCCACGCACCGCAACAACTGCGAGGAGCAGGACTACCCGTACGTCTTCAACTACTCCAAGGCCCTCCAGCACGACGCGCTGGGCGACGTCCTCCCGGCGTCGTACCAGTCGCTCCTGAACGCGCTGCAGACCAAGACGCACGCCAGCTTCGAGGCCATCCAGGACGGCCCCGGCCCCAAGCGCCTCACCAACCCGCAGTCCGGGCTCGCCTTCCAGCTCCAGGGCTTCGACCCGGCGGCGCTCCGGATGCCCCCGGCGCCGCGGATGGACCGCCCCCGCGCGGCCGCCGAGATGGCCGAGCTCTACTGGATGGCGCTGGCGCGCGACATCCCGTTCATCGACTGGGCCACGCAGGCCGGCAACCCGTCCAGCGTCATCGCGCGGGCGGCGCGCTCGCTCACCTCGCCCTGGCTGGGGGGTGAGTTCAGCGAGTTCTGGGGCCCCAAGGAGAACGGCTTCGTCACCCACCGCACCCTCTTCCGCGGGGTGTACGTGGGCGAGCTGATCGGGCCGTACGTCTCGCAGTTCCTCCTCAAGGGGAACGCCGAGCCCGGCGTCCCCGCCGGCGAGGGGCTGCGCGACACCGACGGCGAGATCAACTACGGCGCGCAGACGATCCCCCAGCGGATCCGCACCTCGCAGCCGGGGACGGAGTACCTCACCAGCTTCGCCACCTGGCTCCAGGCGCAGAACGGCGCCGACTTCCGTGGCCAGGACGTCCTCGACCCCACGCGGCGCTACATCCGGAGCCTTCGCGACCTGGGCGAGTACGTCCACAACGACCTGGTCATCAACGCCTGGTACAACGCCTGCTGGTACCTCCTCAACGAGCCCTCGGGGAACCAGATCGACGCCAACGTGGGCGCGGTGCCGATGGTCAACCGCGAGTTCCCCCTCGACCAGGGGAACCCGTACCTGGCGTCGACCAAGCAGGACGGGTTCGTCACCTTCGGGCCCCTGCACGCCCTCCAGGTCGTCTGCGACATCATCGGGCGCGCCGGGTCGGCGGTGTGGTGGCAGAAGTGGTTCGTGCACCGGCGGCTCCGCCCCGAGGAGGCGGGCGGGCGCATCCACAACCACCTCACCAACGCGCGCTGGTACCCGATCCACTACCAGATCCTCTGGTCGCTGCGGTGGGGGCTCCTCGCCAACTACTTCCCCCGCAACGGCACCTACCTCCTCCCGCAGCAGTTCCCCGAGGGGGCGCCCACGCACCCGGCGTACGGGGCGGGGCACGCCACCATCTCGGGGGCCTGCGCCACCATCCTCAAGGCGTTCTTCAACGAGGACGCGCGGATCGAGAACCCCGTGCAGGCGGCCGCCAACGGGCTCTCGCTCGTCCCGTACACCGGCGCCGACGCGGCGTGCATGACGGTGGGGACGGAGCTCAACAAGCTGGCCGGGAACATCGCCATCGGCCGCAACGCCGCGGGGGTGCACTGGCGCACCGACTACGACCAGTCGCTGCTGCTGGGCGAGGCGGTGGCCATCGAGGTCCTCCGCGAGCTCTCGCTGACCTACAACGAGCCGCACGCCTTCGTCCTCACCCGCTTCAACGGCCAGCGGATCCGCATCTCGGGGGGCCGGGTGCGGGGGTCGTACTACTACTACGTCCCCCGCGGGTGCCGGGTGTGGCGCTACCCCAACGCCATCTTCCCCTACGCCTTCGACCCGTGCCCGCGCTGGGCGTACGCGGGCGCGCCCGCGGACGCCACCCGCCCCAACGCCGAGTACCAGGGGGCGGTGCCGGGGTCGGCGACCGTGCAGTCGTCGGGGACGGCGTCCGCGGAGGCGGTGACGGGCGGGACGGTCACCGAGGAGCCGTCGTACAAGACCCCCGACGCGCAGGGGATCGAGCTCACGGCCGAGCTGGACGACGAGAGCGTCCCGCTGGCCACCGACACCGATCCGCTGGCCGGCGACATCCCCCAGGAGGACCACGACCAGAAGCAGGCCGAGGCCCAGGGGATCGCGCCCTCGAAGGACATCCGTCCGATCGGCACTTCGAGCTCGCCGGGGACGGCGGCGTGAGGGGATGAGTGCTGGGTGCTGAGTCCTAAGTCCTAAGTCCTAGTGCCAAGTGCCAGGTGCAACGGAAGAAAAGACGCGGCGGTTCGGTCCAGGACTCAGGACTCAGGACTCAGGACTCAGGACTCAGGACTCAGGACTCAGGACTTAGCACTTAGCACTTAGCACTTAGGACTCAGGACTTTTTTCATCCAGAAGGGTCCAGCGGGGGCCCCGTCCGGCGAACGCGCCGGGCGGGGCCCGTTTTGCTCACCTCTTCCACCCTCACCCGAAAGGGAGACCCATCCATGAGCCTTTTCACCACCACCCCCGACTTCCTGGTCCGCGAGGCCGATGGCGACTACCGGCCGGCGGGGACGCTGGTCCTCGGCCGGGGGCTGCGCGTCGCCGACACGGCGGGGGGCATTCCCGAGCTCCTCCCCGGGAGCGCGGCCGAGACGGTGCTCGTGCCGTCGGGGGGCGACGACGCGGGGCAGATCCAGGCGGCGCTGAACACGAGCAGGCGGGTCCGGCTGGCCCAGGGGACCTTCACCGTGGGCAGCACGCTCCTCCTCCCCTCGGGGACCACCCTGGCCGGGAGCGGGACGGGCGCCACGCAGCTCCGCGTCACCCACAACGGCGCGGGGATCGTCACCGCGGTGGGCGCGCTCCTCTCCACCATCGAGTCGCTCCGGCTCACCGGCCCGGGGAAGCTGGTGGGGAGCGGGACGGGGATCGTCGCCTCGGGGGGCGACCCCGGCCCCGAGACGCAGGGGATCGCCCTCCGCGACCTGGCGGTCGAGGAGTTCGGGGGGAGCGGGGTCTACGCCACCAACGTCGGCGGCTTCGTGATGCGCGACGTGGCGGTGCACCGGGTCCGTTACACGGGGGTCCACCTCGCGGTCACCGGCGGGGGGTCGGGGCGGTGGGCGCGCCTCGACCACGTCTCCGTCTCGGAGTGCACCGACGGCCTGATCGCGTCGGCGTTCTCCCTGATCACCCTCTCGGACGTCGGCTTCTGGACGCTCACCGGGAACGCGGTCAACATCACCGGAGGCGCGCAGCACGTCCTCTCGGCGGTGCGGGTGGGGGGCGCGGTGAACGGGATCTGGGTGAACGGCGCCGGGGTGGCGGCGCTGGACGGGTGCATGGTGACGGAGTGCGTCAACGGCTTCCTGGTGCAGTCGGTGACGGGGGCCACGCTCGACGCCTGCCGCGCGGCGGGCTGCAGCGGCACCCCGCTCACCGTCCGCGGCTCGGTGTCGGTGTCGGTCGACGCCTTCGTCTCCGACCAGGCGGGGAGCGCCTCGACGCAGCCTCACCTCCTGGTCGACGGCTCGGCGACGCTGGTGACGGTGACCAGCTTCCGCCGGGTGAACCCCGCCACGCCCCCCACCTGGGAGGTCGACGTCACCGCGGCGGGCGGCCGGGTGGTGTTCATCCAGCATAACTTCGACCCGGCGCGGACCAACTCGGGGGGGAGGTTCGTGGCGCTCTGACGCGGCGCCCCCCGAGGTGGACGGCGCGGCCGCTTGTGGGCGGGCGCGGACGGGGTTAGCCTTGAAGGAACGAAAGACGGGCCACCCCCGAGGCCCCCGTCCGGCACAGCGCCGGGCGGGGGTTTTTCGTTTTGCGCCCGTGGAGCGCCCGGGTCGTGGCGCCGGAACCGGGCATCCCCGCCGACCGGCGGGGCCGGGGGCTTCGACTTCACCCATGGAGGACCCCATGAGCGGGAATCGCGACTTCATCATCCGCACCGGCGAGGGGCCGGCGCGCTTCTCGGGCGTGCTGGTCGTAGGGCGGGGGATGCGGGTCGCCGAGACGGCGGACGGGCTCCCCGAGCTGGTGGGCGTGCAGGACGACGTGGTGCTGGAGCCCTCGGGGGGCGACGACGCGGCGGCGCTGAACGCGGCGCTGGAGCGCCACCGGCGCGTCCGTCTGGCGGCGGGGACGTTCCTGCTGGGCGCGACCGTCACCGTCCCCGGCGGGCGGCGGCTGGCCGGCGACGGGCCGGGGCGCACCGTCCTCCAGGCCGACCACGCGGCGAACGTGCTGACCCTGTCGGGCACGGGGGCCGAGCAGACGACGGTGGAGGGGATGACGATCGACGGCGCGACCTCCCGGCCCATCGGGCAGACCGGGATCGCGGTGGTTGCCGGGTCGTCGACGGCACTGACCCTTCGCGACCTGGCGGTCGACGACTGCGGTGGCCACGGCGTGCACGTGCAGAGTGCATCGCGGGCACTCGTCTCCAACCTGACCGTCGCTCGGAGTCGCGGAGTCGGTCTTCTCGTGTCTGGAACGCAGGCGGTCTGCGAAGGTGTGCAGGTGCTGGAGAGCGAGAGCCACGGGATCCAGGTGGTGGGCGTGTGGCTGAGCCGTCTCTCCGCGCTGAGGGTCTTCGCCTGCCAGTTCGGCATCGAGGTCCAGAACGCTTCCCGAACCGTGATCGAGAACGCGCAGGTGAGAGAGGCCGAGCAGGGCATCGTCCTGAGCGCCAGCTCCCAGGTGGTGCTGAATGCCTGCCTCACGGAGATGAGCTACCGTGTCGGGCTGTGGATCAGCGGCGGTGCCGGTCATGTCGTCAACGGGTTCGTGTCGGACCAGTCGCAGCTCTCCTCGACGTTCTACACGCACGTTCGCGTCACGGAGCTACCCTACGACCCGGCCTCGGAGATCGTCTTCATGGGCTGCCGCAAGGTAAACTGGCACAACGGGGCGCCGGACTACGAGGTGGACGTCTCCACCGCGGGCGCGCGCGTCGTCTTCATCCAGCACAACTTCGACCCCGCGCGGATCAACTCCGGCGGCAACTTCGCGTCGCTCTAAAAAAGTGCGTGAGTGCGTGAGTGGATCGTAACGCACTGACGCACTGACGCACTTCATCCCCGAGAAGAGGCCCCCGAGGCCCCGCCCGGCACAGCGCCCGGGCGGGGCCGCTTCGCGCGCGCCCCACCCGCGGGCCGCGCACCGGCGGCCGCGGAAGAGACGACGCCCGTCACGAGGGAAAAGAGTTCCATGGCCGCGACCAGCACGTTCCGCGACGACTTCGACGACAACGCGATCGACCCGGGCCGGTGGTACATCTGGCAGAACACCGGCGTCGCCGGGATCGCCGAGACCAACCAGCGCATCGAGGTCACCCCCCCGGCGTGGACGGCCGGGGAGCACTACGCCTTCGTCGGCTCCCAGGTCCTCCACGACTTCACCGGCTCCACCGCCGCCGTCGAGGTGCTCGCGGCGCTGGCGGGGAGCGCCACGACCACGCAGCTCGTCGTCCAGCGCGGCGACGGGGAGCACCGCCTCGTCGTCGACGTCGACAGCGGCACCCTCTCCGCCGTCGAGGACCTCCCCGGCGCGCGGACGCGGGTGCCGCTCGCCGCGTACGATCCCTGGCTCCACCGCTGGTGGCGCCTCCGCCACGACGCCGCGCCGGGGCTCGTCCACTGGGAGACCTCGCCGGACGGGCGGGGGTGGACGACGCACCGGAGCGCGCCGCCGCCCTTCGCCGTCGACGCGGTGCAGGTGTGCATCGGCGGCGGGACGATGGACGTGGTCGCCGACCCGGGGGTCGCCGTCTTCGACAACGTCAACCTCCTCCCCGCCGCCGTCCCCCTCCCCGACCGGCGCGGCGAGGCCTTCCAGCTCCGCGTGCAGGCGGCCTCCATCGCCCAGGGCCGGCCGCACCCGCAGCACGCGAACAACCGCGAGGAGACCGACTACCCGTACGTCGCCAACTACTCCAAGGGGCTCCAGCACGACGGGGTGGGCGACGTGGTTCCCGCGTCGTACCAGTCGCTCCTCCACGCGCTGACCACCCGCGACCCGGCCGACTTCGAGCAGATCCAGCTGGGGCCGGGCGGGAAGAAGCTGACCAACCCCCAGGCGGGGCTCGCCTTCGACCTCGAGGGGCCGGACACCCACGCCGTCACCCAGCCCCCCGCGCCGCGGATCGACACCCCGCAGAACTCCAGCGAGATGGCGGAGCTGTACTGGATGGCGCTGGCCCGCGACGTCCCCTTCACCGAGTACGCGTGGAGCGGGGTGGTGCAGCAGGCCATCCAGTCGCTCGACACCGAGTTCTCCGACTTCCGCGGGCCGCGGCAGGGGGGGCAGGTGACGACGCAGACCGTCTTCCGCGGCGTCTTCGCCGGCGAGACGGTGGGGCCGTACGTCTCGCAGCTCCTCCTCAAGGGGACGAGCGACCCGCGCCTCCCGGCCGGGCAGGGGCGGAGCACGGCGGACGGCTTCATCACCTACGGCGAGCTCAAGATCGACCAGCGGCAGTGGACGACGGTGCCGGGGGTCGACTACCTGGTCGACTTCCCCTGGTGGCTGATGGCGCAGGACGGCCACGACTTCCGCGGGCAGGACCAGATCGACACCTCGCAGCGCCGCTTCGTCCGCTCCCTGCGGGACCTGGGCGAGCGGGTGCACTTCGACAACGTGGCCGACCACTTCTTCAACGCCTGCCTCATCCTCCTCCACGAGGTCCCCGGCGACCAGCTGAACGGGAACGGCGTGATCGCCCGCGACATGGAGTTCCCCCTCGACGAGGGGAACCCGTACCGCGGCTACACGAAGCAGGCGCCCTTCGCCACGCTGGGCGCGCCGCACGCGCTCACGCTGGTGTGGGAGCTCCTGACGCGCGCGCTGCGGGCGGTGTGGTTCCAGAAGTGGTTCGTGCACCGCCGCCTGCGCCCCGAGGAGTTCGGCGGGCGGATCGACAACCACCTCAACCAGCGGCGGACGTATCCGCAGATCGACGCCGAGATCCTGAGCTCGCTGCGGTGGGGGCAGCTGAGCCAGCACTTCCCGCAACGCCAGGGCTCGTACCTCCTTCCCCAGGCCTTCCCCGAGGGGGCGCCGACGCACCCGGCGTACGGGGCGGGGCACGCCACCGGCGCGGGGGCGTGCGCCACGATCCTCAAGGCGTTCTTCGACGAGGGCACCCCGATCGAGAACCCGCTCCAGGCCACCCCCGACGGCACGGCGCTCGTCCCCTACACCGAGTGGGACGCGGGACAGATGACGGTGGGCGGCGAGATCAACAAGCTGGCCGGCAACGTCGCCCTCGGCCGCAACGCGGCGGGGGTGCACTGGCGGAGCGACTACGACCAGTCGCTCCTCCTGGGCGAGCAGGTCGCCATCGGCCTCCTCCAGGAGCAGTCGATCCTCCTCAACGAGCCCGAGTTCTACCAGCTCACGAAGTTCGACGGGACGACGATCCGCATCCAGAACGGGACGGTGACGGTGGTCTGAACGCCGAAACGGGCCGCCGGACACGGTGTCCGGCGGCCCGCCGAGCTCGTGTCCGCGCGGACGGGACCGGCTCAGTGCTCCTGGCAGACCGTGAAGCCGCAGGTGCAGTCGGTGAACGCGCACGCGGAGGTGCCGTCGGGGTTCGCGACGACGAGGTCGGGGTCGAAGGGGTCGCGGCCGGGGGCCGTCTGGAAGGTCTGCACCGTCAGCGTGTCGACGTCGAGGGCGAGCTTCTTCATGCGTTCCTCCGAATGGGGGGAGAAGAGACCAGTGACGGCGGCGGTGCGCCTCACCACCAGGGCGGGCAGGTGCAGCTGCACTGCGTGCGCTCGTAGATGGTGGGGATGTCCTCCACCACGGCTTCGGGGCGGCGCCCCGCGATGCCGGGGGCCGCGCCGGCGGTGTGGAACGACTGCACGTCGAGCGTATCGAGACTCAGGCCGAGCCTTTTCATGGGGTCCTCGGGGGCGGAGCGTGATGGGCGCGCCCGCCCCGCGGACGGCGGGGCGGGAGGACACGGACGGCGGCGCGCCTCACCACCACGGCGGGCAGGTGCAGGTGCACATCGTGAAGTCGATCTCCGAGGGCGCGTCGGCGACCGCCTCGCCGTCCCAGGGACTCGGGGCCGGGTCCCCGGTGTTGAACGACTGCACCTTCAGCGCCTCGAGACGCAATCCGAGCTTCTTCATCCACTCCTCCGGGTCGGCGGCGGCGAGCGGCGCGTCCGTTCGAGGAGGAACGGGCGCGTGGGTCGGGGTTTGCGAACGATGATGCAGACTCCGTACCCCGGCACCGATTCGTGGCGGATTAGGAGAATGTGCCCGGCCTCACCGTCTCAATTCGTGGGCTCCTCACGAAAAGGCGCATCGAGGGCTGGCGCGGACGCCGGAATCGCCCTAGATTGCTTCTCGTCACCGTGAGACACACGGGGCCCGCGAGGCCTCCACCCGGGCTTTGCCGGGTGGAGGC
>DATACF010000319.1:0-5794 GCA_036259235.1 Longimicrobium sp.
GCCGTTGGACCGGGTAAACTAAACGCCCGTGCAGTTACTCATACTAAACACCGTTTTAGAAACCGTCAAGCGAGATGTCTCCCCGCCCCCGGAAGGCGAGTGACGCAGAGGTGTTCACGGCCGCCGCGCGGGTGATGTCGCGGCTGGGTCCCGCGCAGCTGACGCTGGCCGAGATCGCCGCCGAGGCGGGGCTCACGGCCGGGGCGCTGGTGCAGCGCTTCGGCTCCAAGCGCGACCTCCTGGCGGCGATGATGGAGCCGATGGCCGCCGCCACCCCCGGCTTCTTCGCGCGACTCCGCGTCGCGAACCGCTCTCCCCTCGCCGCCCTCCGCGCCTACGCGGCGTGCGTCGCCGCGCTGGGCGACCCGCCGGGGATGTTCGCCCACCACCTGGCCTGGCTCCAGCTCGACCTCGCCGACCCCGTCCTCCACCGCCACCTCCGCGCCCAGGCCCTCGCCACCCGCGCCGAGATCGAAGCCCTCCTCCGCGACGCGAAGGCCGCCCGCGAGCTGGCCGGTTCCGTCGACGAGGCCGCCCTCGCCCGCGCCGTCGAAGTCACCCTGAGCGGCTCGCTGATGGTCTGGGCCGTCCACCAGGACGGCACCGCGGCGGAGCGCCTCCGGGAGGATCTCGACGCCCTTCTCCGCCCCTATCTCGCCCCGCGTCCGTAAAATCCTGGCATCGAGTCCTCCCGCCGCTCCTTGACGCCGCCCCGCGCGGCGACGTACCATCCGCCCATGCGGCACACGAGCGAGCCCCGCCCCGCCTGGCGCCTGCTGGACACGCCCCCGGCGCCCGGCGCGTGGAACATGGCAGTCGACGAGGCGCTGGCCGAGTCGGTGCGGGCCGGCGGCGCGCCCGTCCTCCGCGTCTACCGGTGGGCCCCCGCGTGCCTCTCGCTGGGGCGCAACCAGCCCGCGCGGGGGCGCTACGACGCCGACGCCCTCGCCGCGCGGGGGGTCGACGTCGTCCGCCGCCCCACCGGCGGGCGCGCCGTCCTCCACGACCGCGAGCTCACCTACGCCGCCGCCCTCCCCGACGGCGCCCTGGGCGGCCCGCGCGAGACGTACGCCGCCCTCAACCGCGCGCTGGTGGCCGGGCTGCGGAGGCTCGGCGTCCCCGCCGCCCTCCAGCCGGGGACGGAGGGGCGCGCGCCGCCGCCGTCGCTGGCGCCGTGCTTCGACCAGCCCGTCGAGGGCGAGGTGGTGGCCGCCGGCCGGAAGCTGGTGGGGAGCGCCCAGCGCCGCTTCGAGGGGGTCCTCCTCCAGCACGGCTCGCTGTTGATCGACGACGACCAGTCCGCCGTCGCCGCGCTCCTCGCCGCGCCCTCGGACCCGGACGCGGGGGGCGCCCCGGCCTCGCTGGTCTCCCTCCTCGGCCACGCGCCGGCGTGGGACGCGCTGGTGGACGCGCTCGCGGCCGGGTGGGCGGAGGCGCTGGGGGTCGCGTTGGACAAAGGTGCGCTCACGGGGGCGGAGCGGGAGCGCGCGGAGGCGCTGGCCGAGCGGTACGCCAGCCCGGCATGGACCTGGCATCTGTAGGCGCCGCTTTGCGAACCGGCGTCCCCGCCAAACGCGGCGCGGGCGCGGAACGACGACGACGAGGGGGAGACGGGATGTCCGCGAAGAGAGCGCTGAACGGGTGGAGCGTGCTGCTGGCCCTCGCGCTGGCGGCGTGCGGCGGCGACGGGGGCGGGGGCGGCCAGGGCGGGGCGGGGCAGGACGCCGGGAAGGACGCCGGGCCGCCGCAGCCCGGCGGGACGGCGGTCATCACCGTCTCCGCCGACTTCCAGACGTTCAACCCCGTGGTGAACACCCACCTCACCACCGACGACGTGATCAAGCACATGCTGTTCACGCCGCCCATCCAGTACGACGAGAAGCTCCAGCCGAAGCCCTGGCTGGCCCAGAGCTGGGAGCTCTCCGACACCGCCGTCACCTTCAAGCTCCGCAGCGACGTCAGGTGGCACGACGGCCGGCCCGTCACCGCCGAGGACGTCAAGTTCACCTTCGACCTCGCCAAGGACCCGGCCAGCGCCTCGCTCCTGGGGTCGGCGTACCTGACGCTGGTGAAGTCGGCCACGGTGGTCGACCCGCAGACCATCCGCTTCGCCTTCGAGTCGCCGCACGCGCAGGCGCTCGACGGCTTCTGGTGGCCGCCGCTGCCCAAGCACCTCCTGGAGGGGGTGCAGCCCGCGCAGCTCTCGCAGCACCCCTTCAACCGCCAGCCGGTGGGGAGCGGGCCCTTCCGCTTCGGGGCGTGGCAGCCGAACCAGTCGCTGACGCTGGAGGCCAACCCCCAGTTCTCGGCCGAGCTGGGCGGGCCGCCCAACCTCGAGCGCGTCGTCTTCCGGATCGTCCCCGAGGCGACGACGATGGTCACCGAGCTCCTGGGGGGGACCACCGACGTGGCCGCCTACACCCTCCAGCCCGACCAGGCCAAGCAGATCGAGAGCCAGGGAGGCCAGGGGGTCTCGCTCCGCCACCACCCCGCGCGCGAGTTCACCTTCATCGCCTGGAACAACACGCGGCCCCTCTTCGCCGACGCCAACGTCCGGCGGGCGCTGACGATGGCGATCGACCGGAAGCAGATCGTCGACGCGCTCCTGCAGGGGTTCGCGGTGCAGGCGCACGGGATGATCCCGCCGTGGAGCCCCATGTACACCGACATCGGGGCGCTGCCCTTCGATCCGGCCCAGGCGCAGCAGCTCCTGCAGGCGGCCGGGTGGCGCGACACCAACGGCGACAAGATCCTCGACAAGGGGGGGCAGCCGTTCCGCTTCACCCTCCTGGTGAACTCGGCCAACCGGCTCCACCAGGACATGGCGACGGTCATCCAGCAGCAGCTGGCGCAGGTGGGGGTGGGGATCGAGATCCGCACCCAGGAGTTCCAGTCGATGCTCCAGCAGTACAAGGCGCGGCAGTACGACGGCGTCATCGCCAACTGGAGCCTCGACACCTTCAAGGTCGATCCCACGCCGATCTTCTCGTGCGCCGAGTCGCGGGTGGCGAATTCGGCGAACCGCACGGGGTACTGCAACCCGGCGGTCGACCAGCTCATGCAGCAGGGCCTGCGGACGACCGACCCGGCGGCGGCCAAGGGGATCTGGGAGCGGTTCTCGCGGCAGCTCCAGGCCGACCAGCCGATGACCTTCCTCTACTGGATCGAGGACCTCGGCGGCGTGGGGCCGCGGCTGCGGAACGTCGAGATGGACGCGCGGAGCAAGATCGTCAACATCGGCGAGTGGTGGATCCCGTCCGACATGCGGCGCGGCGGGCGGTGATTCCGTAACGCTCGGGGGGTGGGGCGCGTCGGGACCGACGGTGGGTCCGGCGCGCTCCGGCTCTGGCGGAGTGGGCGCGAGGGCAGGGTCTGGCGCGGGGACCGCTCCGGAGCCACGCGCGCCGCGGGCCCGATCTCGTTCCCCCGATCTCCGTGCGACGGCGCGCGCGTCTCCTCCGCGGGGGCGGGGAGCCCCACGATACCCCTGTGGGTCTCCCCGCCCGCTCCGGGAGCCTCGCCGGAAACCCCACCCGGCGAGTCTCCCTCCGCCCAGTCTTTGGGGGTGGATATCGCTGGCGGGCTTCCGGTGGCGCGGCGCGGGCTTTCGGCGCGGTCCCCGGCGTTCCAACACCGCTCCCGCCGCGCTCCTCTGATTGCAGTCACGATGCGGCCGCCGCGGCTGCGTCCAGGGTTGTGGCCCGCGGGGGGGAACCCCGGCGCGGCGCGGCCTGTACACCGCTTCCTGGGCACCGCACGCGGCGGGGCCCGCGCGCGCGGCGCGCCGAACCGAAGCGGTCACGAACGGACTCCATCATGAAGCGGATCGAACAGCTCGCCGCGGCGCTCCTCCTGGCGCTGCTGGCGGCGTGCGGCGGGAACGACCGAGAGAAGGGCGGCAACGGGGGCGCGGGCAAGAGCGCCGATGAGGACAGCAGCGTGCCGGAGGCCCAGCGCTTCGGCGGCACCGCCGTCGTCGCCATCGGGCAGGACATCGCCGACATCAACCCGCTCACCTCGGCCGACAACAACTCGAACCAGGTCCAGATGTTCGTGTTGTTCACCCCCGTGGTGCACTACAACGAGAAGCTCGAGCCCATCCCCGCCCTCGCGAAGCGCTGGGAGCTCAACGCCGACTCCACCGAGCTCACCTTCCACCTCCGCGACGACGTCTACTGGCAGGACGGGGTCCGGACCACGGCGCACGACCTCAAGCTGGCCTACGACCTGGCCCGCACCCCCGAGACCGCGTTCCCCAACTCCGCCTGGTGGACGCACTACGGCGACGCCACCGTCCCCGACTCGTTCACCTTCCGGGTCGAGCTCGAGCCCCACGCCGAGTTCATGGACCCGTGGCGCACCTTCTTCGCCGTCCCCCGCCACGTCCTGGGGAACGTGAAGCCCGTCGACCTCAAGTCGCACCCGTTCAGCAACCGCACCCCGATCGGGAACGGCCCCTTCAAGTTCGTCGGCCGCGTCGACGGGCAGAGCTGGACCTTCGCCGCCAACGAGCGCTACCCGGCCGAGCTGGGCGGGCGGCCGTACCTCGACCGCCTCATCGTCCGCGTCATCCCCGAGGCCACCACGCGGCTGACCGAGCTCCTCACCGGCCGCGCCGACTTCTACATGCAGGTCACCCCCGAGCAGACGCCCCAGGTCGAGCGCTCGCCCAACGCGCGCCTCGTCACCTTCCGCAACCGCTCGTACGTCCTCCTGGGGTGGAACCAGCGGCGCGACCTCTTCAAGGACGTCCGCGTCCGCCGCGCCCTCACCATGGCCATCGACAAGCGGGGGATCATCGAGGGGGTCCTCTACGGCTACGGCGACGAGGCCCACTCCTCCGTCCCCCCCATCTACTGGCAGTACGACTCCATCGCCGGGCGCGAGGTGCGGTACGACCCCGAGGGCGCCAGGCGCCTCCTGGCCGAGGCGGGGTGGCAGGACCGGAACGGCGACGGCGTCATCGAGAACGCGCGGGGGACGCCTTTCCGCTTCACCCTCAAGACCAACACGGGGAACCAGGAGCGGAAGGACCTCACCGAGGTCATCCAGGCCAACCTCCGCCAGGTCGGCGTCGACGCCCAGCTCCAGCTGGTCGAGTTCGGCACCCTGATCTCGCAGCTCAACGACCCCGTCCGCCGCGACTTCGACGCCGTGGTGATGGGGTGGATCGCCGAGTTCAAGCTCGACGACACCGACCTCTTCCACTGCGAGAAGCACGACGAGCCGTACCAGTGGGTGAGCTACTGCAACCGCGCCACCGACCGCTTCCTCGACACCCTCCCGAAGATCGTCTCGCGCGAGGAGGCCAAGCCGGTGTGGGCGGCGTACCAGCGGCAGATCGCGGCCGACCAGCCGTACACCTTCCTCTACTACCAGCACCGCGTCGAGGGGGTGGCCAACCGCCTCCGCAACGTCCACCCCGACGCCCGCGGCGACCTGGTGGGGGTGGCGCGCTGGTTCATCGACCCGGCCCAGCGCGGCGCGGCACAGGCGCGCTGACCCCCCCCTTCACCCCCGACCCCCGGCCCCATCCATGCCCCAGGCGACGCGCGGCCCCCGCCCCCTCGTCCTCGCCGCCCTCCTCCTCCTCGCCCGCCGCCGCGCCCGCGCCGACGCCCGCCGCGAGCGTGGGCGGGGTGCGCCGCGAGCCGATACGGGGCGTCCGCAAGGCCACCGCGGCGGCGATGGTGGGGAGCGCGTTCACCGCGCCGCACGTCACGGAGTTCCTGGCCGTGGACGCCACGGCCATAATGGAACTGCGCGACCGGCTGCGCGTCACCCGCGAGTACGC
>DATACF010000320.1:0-4363 GCA_036259235.1 Longimicrobium sp.
CCTCGCCCGCCGTCCCGTCCATGAAGACGAGGCGGGCGGGGCGCTCGGGAGCCGTCTCGGCGGACTGGACCGCGGGGACGGGCGCGCTCACCGCGCCTGGGCGGCCACGGCGGTCGCCGCGCCGACGCCGCCCAGGTCCCAGACGAGGTCGAGCACCGAGGCGGTCTCGCTCTCCTTCCCCATGTCCGCCAGCTCCTTGGCGAGCCCCACCGCCGCCCCGGCGGCCGCGCCCGCGTACAGGCTCTCGCGGTCGTCGAGCCCCGCCGCGCGGGCGCCGCTGGCGGCCAGCGAGGTGACGATGAACGAGGTGAAGAAGTGCTTCAGCTTGTCCTCGGCGAAGAAGCGGTCGGGCTCGGGCGCCGACTGGCGCGGCCCGAGGCTCAGGCAGAGGAAGAGGAGGCAGGCGCTCATCGGGGTTCTCCGTGGGCCCAGGCGCGCGCCGCGCCCAGGGCGCGGCGCCACCCGGCGAGCAGCGTCTCCCGCGCCGCGTGGTCGGCGTACGGGGTGAAGCAGGTCTCCTCGGGGCGCGCGGCGTCGAACGCCTCGGGGCTCGCCCAGAAGCCGGTGGCCAGCCCGGCGAGGCCGGCCGCCCCGCGCGCCGTCATCTCCACCATGGCGGGGCGGCGGACGGGGACGCGCAAGACGTCGGCCTGGAACTGCATCAGCCAGTCGTTGGCCGTGGCGCCGCCGTCGACCTGCAGCTCCGCGAGGGTGACCCCGGCGTCGGCCTGCATGGCCTCCACCACGTCGAGGGTGGAGTAGGCCATGGCCTCGAGGGCGGCGCGGGCCAGGTGCGCCCGCGTGCTCCCGCGGGTGAGGCCCACGACCATCCCTCGCGCGGCGGGCTCCCAGTGCGGGGCGCCCAGCCCGGTGAAGGCGGGGACGAAGTAGACGCCGTCGTTGGAGGCCACCGAGCGGGCCAGGTCCTCGGTGTCGGCGGCGGCCTCGATGACGCCCAGCATGTCGCGGAGCCACTGCACGGCGGCGCCCGCGATGAAGATGGACCCCTCCAGCGCGAACGCCCGCTCGCCGCGGGGGCCGCAGGCGGCGGTGGTCAGCATCCCGTGCTTCGACGGCACCCGCTCGCTCCCGGTGTGGACGAGGAGGAAGGCGCCGGTGCCGTAGGTGTTCTTCGCCGCCCCCGGCGTCCAGCACCCGTGCCCGAAGAGGGCCGCCTGCTGGTCGCCCGCGATCCCCGCCACCGGCGCCTCGCCGCCGAACGCCGCGCCGTCCGTCGTCCCGTACACCTCGGAGGAGGCGCGGAGCTCGGGGAGGACGGCGGCGGGGACGCCGAAGAGGTCGAGGAGCTCCGCGTCCCACGTCCCCGTGTCGAGGTCGTACAGGAGGGTGCGGGAGGCGTTGGTGGGGTCGGTGAGGTGGAGGCGGCCGCCCGTCATATTCCACACCAGCCAGGCGTCGATCGTCCCCGCGGCCAGCTCCCCCGCCTCGGCGCGGCGGCGGGCGCCGGGGACGTTGTCGAGGAGCCAGGCGAGCTTGGTGCCGCTGAAGTAGGGGTCGATCACCAGCCCCGTCTTCCCCCGCACCCACGCCTCGCGCCCCTCCTCCTTGAGGCGCCGGCAGACGTCCGCCGTGCGGCCGTCCTGCCAGACGAGGGCGCGGTGGACGGGCTCGCCGGTGGCGCGGTCCCAGAGGACGATCGTCTCGCGCTGGTTGGTGATCCCGACGCCGGCCAGCGCGTCGAGGCGCGTCCCGGCGTGGGCGGCGGCCACGCCCGCCACGCGGCGGGTGACCTCCCAGATCTCCTCCGCGTCGTGCTCGACCCAGCCAGGACGGGGGAAGTGCTGCGAGAACTCGCTATACGCCCGCCCGCGCACCTGCCCGTCGTGGTCGATCACCAGGCAGGTGGTGCCCGTGGTCCCCTGGTCGATGGCGAGGATCATCGCGTCTCCCGGCTCGGCCGGTGGGTTTGGGATCGGATGGACTTCGGGAGGGGAGAATGCGACGGCGGGCGCGTTCTGGAAAGGTCCGCGCGTTCACGAGCTCAAAAACCCCTTGTCTCACGCAGAGAAGCAGAGTCAGCAGAGGAACTTCACGCAGTTCTCTGCTGACTCTGCTTCTCTGCGTGAGATTCGTTTTTCGATGTTCCGAGCGGACGGATCAGCGCGCGTCGGCGGGCGCCGGGGAGGGGGACGGAGACGCGGCGGGGGGCGGCGACGACGGACGGGAGAGGCGGGGGCGGACGACGCCGGCCACGAAGCCGAGGGCCAGGAGCGAGGCGGCCAAGAGGAGGACGAGGGTGCCGACCACGCGGTCGCCGCGCCCGGGGGCCTCGGCGGCGCAGCGGGGGCACGCGGCCGACCCGGCGGGGAGCGTCTCGCCGCAGGCGCGGCAGTGGGAGGTCGCCATGGGGGTGGGCTCGGAGGAGAGGGACTCGGTCACGCGGGGGCGAGGGCGCCGAAGGCGTAGCGCCAGCCGAAGCGCTCGAAGAGGCGGAGCATCCGCACCACGGGGAGGCCCATCACCGCGAAGTAGTCGCCCTCGACCCCCTCGACGATCGCCGAGCCGAAGCCCTGGATCCCGTAGGCGCCGGCCTTGTCCATCGGCTCGCCGGTGGCGACGTACGCCTCGCACGCGGCGCGGTCGAGGGCGCGGAAGCGGACGCGCACCCGCTCGAGCCCGCTCTCCACCCGCCCCCCCAGCGCCACGGCGACGCCGGTGCAGACCTCGTGCTCCCGCCCGGAGAGGCGGAGGAGCATCTCGACGGCGTGGGCCGCGTCCCGCGGCTTCCCCAGCACGTCGCCGTCGACGACCACGATGGTGTCGGAGCCCACCACCAGCGCGCCGGGATGCGTCCGCGCCACCGTCTCGGCCTTCTCGCGCGCCAGGCGCTCGGCGTGCGCGGGGGGCGTCTCGTGGTCGAGGTAGCGCTCGTCGATGTCGGCGGGGAGGACGTCGAAGGCGAGCCCCAGGCGCCCGATCAGCTCCGAGCGGCGGGGCGACTGCGAGGCGAGGACGATCGGCGGCGGCGTGCGGGCGTCGGTCATGGAGCGGGCGGCCGGGTTGTGGGTTGTGAAGGCCCCAATGTACGGCACCCGGGCCCGCCGCGACAGCGGGACGAAGAGGTCGCGGTTCGCGGTCCCGCGCGCTATCGTTCGAAACCGCAGGCGCCGCCCCGCTTTCCCGTCGTTCGACCCCTCCCCTCACCCTCGACGCTCCCGATGCGGACCCGGCCCGCCCTCCTCCTCCTCGCGCTCCTCCCCCTCTTCCCCGCCCCATCGGCCGCGCAGGCGGTGTCGGCGGAGAACGGGAACGTCGTCTACACCGCCCCGGGCGCGCCGCCCCGGCGACTGACCAGCAACCGGATCGACTCCGACCCGGCGCTCTCGCCCGACGGGCGGTGGGTGGTCTTCGTCCGCCGGGCGGCGCAGTCGCGGGTGTACCGCCCCGGCGCGCCGACGCACCACCTCTACCGGATCGGGGTGGACGGGAGCGGGCTCACGCACCTGCTGACCGGGCGGCCGGACACGGTGCCGGAGCGCTCGCTGAGCATGCTCTCGTCGCCCGCCGTCTCGCCGGACGGGCGGACGGTCTACTTCATGGCCGCGGGATGGGTGACCTCCGGAGCGGCGCACGCCCTGGAGCTGGAGACGGGGCGGACACGCTTCGTGGCGCCGGCCAACGAGCTGCGGGTGGTGCCCACGGGCGAGTACGCCGGGCACCTCGTCGTCCAGCAGCACCGCTACTTCGTGGGCGGCGGCGCGTACGACTGGTACTGGCTCCTGACGCCCGAGGGGAAGGAGGTGGGGCCGCTGGGGGAGAGCCCCGATCCCTTCTGGCGGGAGCTCGTCGAGAAGCGGTGAACCGCCACCCCGAATCTCTCACAGGGGGCACAGGGGACACGGAGGGGTCTCCGACGCGAGAGGAGCTCCCCCCGTGTCCTCCGTGCCCCCTGTGAGAGTTCTGCCGTTCTTTTTGTGGATCAGCGCTCCAGGAGGAGCGTGACGGGGCCGTCGTTGACCAGCTCGACGTCCATCATGGCGCCGAACTCGCCGGTCTCGACGGGGCGGCCGGTGGCGCGGAGGAGGGCGAGGAAGCGCTCGTAGAGGGGGATGGCGGTCTCGGGGCGGGCGGCGTCGACGAAGCTGGGGCGCCGCCCCTTGCGCGCGTCGCCGTAGAGGGTGAACTGCGAGACGACGAGGAGCGCGCCCCCGGCCTCCTCGACCGAGCGGTTCATCTTCCCCTCGTCGTCGCGGAAGATCCGGAGGCCCACCACTTTCTCGGCCATCCACGCCAGCGCCTCCTCCGTGTCGCCCTCGGTGAAGCCCACGAGGAGGAGGAGGCCCGGGCCGATCTCGCCCGTGACGCGGCCTTCGACGGTGACCTTCGCGCGGGAGACGCGCTG
>DATACF010000321.1:0-1511 GCA_036259235.1 Longimicrobium sp.
CGCTCGCCCGCCGGGGGCGCGCCGCGCCCGAGGACGACCGCGCGCTGGCCGAGGCGCTCTTCGAGGGCGGCGTCTCCACCCGGGGCGAGGCGACGGAGATCTCGGGGCGCGGCGTGGGGCTCGACGCCGCCCGCGCGGCGCTGGCGCGGGTGCGGGGGACGGTCGCCGTCGCCTGGGAGGCGGGGGCGGGGACGACCTTCACGCTGGAGTGCCCGCTGACGCTCGCCACCATCCGCGCCCTCCTGGTGCGCGTGTCGGGGTGGACGATCGCGGTCCCCACCACGCACGTGGAGCGGCTGGCCCGCGCCGTGCCGGGCGACCTCCGGCGCGCGGGCGACCGCGAGGTGCTGCTGACCGCCGACGGCCCCGTCCCCGTCGTCCCCCTGGCCCGCCTCCTGGGGCCGCCGCTGGAGGAGGGCGAGGTGTCGGGCGCCTTCGAGGTGGCGCACCTCCGCGCAGGCGGCAGGCGGCTGGCGGTGGTGGTCGACGCGGCGGCGGAGGAGCGCGAGCTGGTGGTGCGCCCCCTCCCCCGCGGGCGGCGCGAGGTCCCCCACCTGACCGGAGCCGTGCTCCTGGGCTCGGGGGAGGTGGCGCTGGTGCTCGACGCGGCCGCGGTGGTGGCGTCCGGGGTGGCGGCCGGCGGCGCGGCGCCGATCCGGGTGGCCGAGGCCCCCGAGGCGAAGGCCGCGCGCCACCGCGTCCTGGTGGTCGACGACTCGATCACCACGCGGACGCTGGAGGAGAGCACCCTGGAGGCGGCGGGGTACGAGGTGATGACGGCCGTGGACGGAGAGGACGGATGGAGGCTGCTGCAGGAGCGGGGGGCCGACCTGGTGGTCACCGACGTGGAGATGCCGCGGATGGACGGGATCGCGCTCACCCGGGCGATCCGCGCCGCCAAGCGCTTCGAGGCGCTCCCGGTGATCATCGTCAGCTCGCTGGAGAACGCCGAGCACCGCGCCCGGGGGATGGAGGCGGGCGCCGACGCCTACGTGGGGAAGTCGAGCTTCGACCAGCGGGGGCTCCTGGAGACGATCCGCCGCCTGCTGGGGTAGGGCGATGATCCGCGTCCTGGTGGCCGAGGACTCCCACGCCGCGCGCGAGCTCCTCGTCGCCATCCTCGAGAGCGACCCCGGGATCGAGGTGGTGGGCCAGGCCGCCGATGGCGCCGAGGCCGTCGAGATGGCCGAGCGCCTCCGCCCCGACCTGGTGACGATGGACATCCAGATGCCGGGGATGGACGGCTTCGAGGCCACCCGGCAGATCATGGTCCGCGCCCCCGCGCCGATCCTGATGGTCTCCTCCCTCGCCCGGCGCGAGGACGTGGAGCTCTCGCTGAAGGCCACGCGCCTGGGCGCGGTGATGGTGCTGCCGAAGCCCGCCGGCCCCGGCTCCGACGGCTTCGCCCGCGACCGCGACGAGCTGGTGGCGATGGCGCGGGCGATGGCGGGGGTGAAGGTGGTGCGGCGGTGGGCCTCCACGCTGGGGCCCGCGCCGGCCGCACCGCCCGT
>DATACF010000322.1:0-3415 GCA_036259235.1 Longimicrobium sp.
TCCCGTCCTCCCCCAGCCGCGATGCCGCCCGTCCCGCGCTCCGGCGCGCGCCGGGGGGAAGGACGACCGTTCGTCCCACCTCCGTCCGCCCCTCCGCTCCCGAGGCCGTTTTCCGGGTGCAGTCTCCCCGCCCACCGCACCCCCTGGAGAAAGCCATGCCCATCCCACGCTACGCCTGGCGCATCCTCCCCCTCGCCGCCCTCCTCGCGGCCGCCTGCGCCGACCTCCCCACCCCCGTCCGTCCCGCCGGCGACCTCGCGCGGAGCGAGGCCGCCGCCGCGGAGCTCCTCGACCCGCAGCGCCTGCTGAGCGACGAGGAGCTCGTCACCCCCGAGGACACCGCCGCGCTCCCGGTGAACCCGCTATGGTCGCGCTGGCTCCAGGAGAGCCACCTCCCGATCCGCTCGCTGACCTCCACCCGCTTCGACGACCTCCAGGCGCTCCGTCCGCTCTTCGAAGGGAAGCGGATCGTCCAGCTCGGCGAGAGCGGGCACGGGGTGCGGGAGTTCAACCAGTCGAAGGTGCGCCTGATCAAGTTCCTGCACGAGGAGATGGGATACGACGTCGTCGCCTTCGAGTCGGGGCTCCTGGAGTGCGCCATCCAGGACTGGCGGGCGCCCACCGCGACCTCCGCCGCCGGGCTCATGTGGGGGTGCGTGTACGGCGTCTGGTACACGCGCGAGGTGCTGGACCTCTTCGAGTACGTCCGCGCCACATGGAAGACGCCGCGGCCGCTCCACATCGCCGGCCTCGACATCCAGCCCAACGGCCCGAACGCGGCCCCGCGGCAGCTCCTGTTCGACTTCGTCTCCGCCGTCGACACCGCGTACGCCCGGGAGGTGGCGGCGCTCGAGACCGACTTCCTGAACGCCTACTGGGGCGCCTACCGCCTCCCGTACGACCAGCGCGCCGCGCGCTGGCGCGAGCTGGAGGCCACCGTGGGCTACCGCGCCCGGTTCGGGGCGCTGGTCCGCTTCTTCGACGACCACGCCGCCGAGATGGCCGGCGTCCACCCGGACCAGCCCGCGCTCCTCCCGCTGGTGCGACAGCACGCCTACTCGCGCACCCGGCTGGTCGACGTCGAGGTGGCCGGCTTCGACGACCACGCCGGCTCGACCGAGGCCCGCGACGAGGGGATGGCCGACAACCTCGACGCCCTCCTCGACCGCGCCTACCCGGGGAAGAAGGTGGTCGTTTGGGCGCACAACGTCCACGTCCGGCACGACCAGGCGTCGGTCTTCCGCCCCGGGCCGGCCGAGCTCCGCAGCCGGACGATGGGGTCGTGGGTCTCGGAGCGGCGGCGGCCCGAGCTCTACACGGTGGGGCTCTACATGTACCGGGGGCAGGCCGTGTTCAACAACCGGCAGGTGTACGACGTCCTCCCGCCGGCCACGGTGGGGAGCCTGGAGGCGCTCTTCTACACGGTGCGGCGGAAGCACTTCTTCGTCGACCTCCTCGGGGCCGGGCGCACCCCTGGCTCCGAGTGGATGGACCACCCGATCAGCGCGCGCGAGTGGGGGCGCTCCGACGACCGGATGGTCCTCCGCGACCAGTACGACGCCATCCTCTTCGTCGACTCGGTGACGCCGCCGGAGTACCGCCTCTTCTGAGCCCGGCGCCGCCGATGCGCGCCGTCCCCTGCCGCGGCGGGGGACGGCGCCACGCGAGCGCGGGCGGCCCACTTTGTCCCTCGCCCGTCCCGGTCCGTCCACGCCGCTTCCCAACACGCGTTCTCCGGGTGCAGTCTCCCCGCCCACCGCACCCAGGAGAAGCCATGCCGATCCCGCTCTCCGCCCGGCGCGTCCTCCCCCTCGCCGCCCTCCTCGGGGCCGCCTGCGCCGACCTCCCCACCCCCGTCCGGCCCCCCGACGACCTCGCGCGGAACGCGTCGCCCGCGGAGCTCCTCGACGCGCAGCGCCTCCTCACCGACGACGAGCTCCTCACCCCCGAGGACCCCGCCGCCCTCCCGGTGAACCCGGTGTGGAGCCGCTGGGTGCGCGAGAACCACCTCCCCATCCGCTCGCTGACCTCCACCCGCTTCGACGACCTCCAGCCCCTCAAGACCCTCCTGGCGGGGAAGCGCGTCGTCCAGCTCGGCGAGAGCGGGCACGGGGTGCGGGAGTTCAACCAGTCGAAGGTGCGGCTGATCCGGTTCCTCCACGAGGAGATGGGGTACGACGTCGTCGCCTTCGAGTCCGAGATGTTCGAGTGCGGGATGGTCGACCGCTCCGCCGCCACCATCGACTACACGCCGTTCCTGATGTGGCGGTGCGTCTACGGCGTCTGGTACACGCAGGAGGTGCTGGACCTCTTCGAGTACGTCCGCTCCACCTGGAAGACGGCGCGGCCGCTGCACGTCGCGGGCGTCGACCTGCAGCCCAACGGCTACAGCTACAACCCGTCGAACGTCTACCACGACTTCATCTCGGCCGTCGACACCGCCTACGCGCGCCGCGTCCGGACCATGGAGCGGTCGTTCGTCGACCGCTACTGGCGCGCCTACCGGCTCCCCTACGACCAGCAGGCGGCGTACTGGCGCGACGTCGAGGCGCGCGAGGGCTTGAGGGCGCAGTACGACTCGGTCGTGCGCTTCTTCGACGCGCACGAGGCCGAGATGGCCGGGGTCCACGCCGACTACCCGCCGCTGCGCGCGCTGGCGCGGCAGCACGCCTACTCGCGCACGCGGCTCATCGACATGCTGCGGCACGAGGTGCCGAGCGACGCCGCCACCGAGGTCCGCGACGAGACGATGGCCGACAACCTCGACGCCCTCCTCGACCGCGTCTACCCCGGCGAGAAGGTGGTGGTGTGGGCCGCCAACTACCACATCCGGCACGACAACCCGTCGGTCTTCATCCCCTCCCTCGATCCGCCGCTCCGCGAGCGGACGATGGGGTCGTGGGTCTCCGCGCGGCGGCGCCCCGAGCTGTACACGGTGGGGCTCTACCTGTACCGCGGGGAGGCGGCCGACAACAGCGGGCGGACGTACGACGTCCTCCCGCCGCGGGCGCCGGCCAGCCTCGAGGCGCTCTTCTACACGGTGCGGAAGAAGCACTTCCTCGTCGACCTCCGGGGGGCGGCGCGGTCGCCGGGGACGGAGTGGATGTTCCACCCCATCGCCGCCAAGGCGTGGGGGACGTACGACGAGGTGATGGTCCTCCGCGACCAGTACGACGGCATCCTCTTCGTCGACACGGCGTCGCCGCCCGACTACGACTACTTCGACTGAGCGGGCGGCGGGGTCCGGGTGCGGCGGAGGGTCTTACGGCCACTGCAACGGCGGGTGCGGGCGTGTCCCTCCGCTGCGCTCCGGGCCGGGCTGCGGGCGCCGTAGGAAACGATACTACCGTTTCCAACGGCGCGGAGCCCCTGGCGGACTCCACGGCGGCCGCGATTCCCTCATGGAGTCGCGGCC
>DATACF010000323.1:0-1642 GCA_036259235.1 Longimicrobium sp.
GCCAAGGGCGGGGACCTCGGGTGGATCGGGACGGGGGACGGCGGACAATCTAACGCGGTCCGCCGCTCCGGTCACGACTCGGGCCCCGCGGGAGGGTCTCTCACGGGGGGCACGGAGGGCACAGGGGAGGGACGGCGAGGCGGAAATCCTCCTCCGTGCCCCCCGTGTCCCCTGTGAGAGCCCGCAGCTCTGGAGATCGGAGACGAGCGGATCAGGCGGGGAAGGCGCGGGGGGCGAGGCACTGGACGGTGCGGGGGCCGGGCTGGAGCACGAGGTGGTCGATGACGAGGCGGACGCCGCGGACGAGCTCGGCGTTGGCGACGGCGCACTGGAGGGCGCCGAAGCCGGTCACCGCGCCGTGGAGCGCCACCTCGCCCCCGCGCTGCACCTCGGCGCGGACGCGCCCCGGGCCGATGGAGGGCTCGGCGGCGAGGCGCGCCTCGACCTCCTGGCGGATCCGCTCTTCCTGCGCCTCGCGGACCTGCACCTGCTCGGGGGACTCGGTCTCGGCGCGGCTCAGGAAGCCGCACCCCCCCGCCGCCGCCACCGCCGCCGCGAGCACCGCCCGCCGGGCCCCTCCCCTCCTCTTCCGCATCAGAAGCCGTCTCCCGGAAACTTTTCGCGTCCATCACACGTTGAAAACACCTGCGCGCGCGGCGCTCGGACACCGCGATTTCGCAATCGGCAGGCCATGCGCCGCCCGCCCCTTCGCGCTACATTCCCGACCGCCATGGCGACAAACTACTTCGAAGTCTCGCGGAAGCACACCTACTCGCTCCTCTTCGCGCTCCCCCTCCTGGTGCTGTACGAGGTGGGGGCGGTGATGATCCGCGGCGAGCAGCAGGGGATCCGCAACGGGGCCGACGTGATGCTCCGCACCCTCCTGGCCGCCGGCGGGCTGCACGGGACGGTGGCGCTGACGGCCGTCCTGGCGCTCGTCTCGGCGGTGCTGATCGTGCGCGAGCGGCGGCGCGAGCGGATTCCCCTGCAGGGCGGGGTGTTCGCGGGGATGATGATGGAGAGCGTGGCGTACGCCCTCCTCTTCGGCTTCGTGGTGGGCGGGGTGACGAACTGGCTGCTGAACGCGCTCCTGGCGATCCAGGGCGGGGCGATGGAGCGCCTCCCCCTCCTCGACAGCCTCGTCCTGTCGCTGGGGGCGGGGATCTACGAGGAGCTGGTGTTCCGGGTGCTCCTGGTGGGCGCGCTGCTGTGGACCTTCCGCCACGCGGGGGTGTCGCGGCGCGCGTCGGCGGTGTGGTCGGCGCTGATCGCGGCGTTCCTCTTCTCGGCGTTCCACTACGTGGGCCCGTACGCCTACCCGCTGGAGCTGGGAAGCTTCACCTTCCGCTTCCTCTCGGGGCTGGCCTTCAGCGCCCTCTTCATCGTCCGCGGCTTCGGGATCGCGGCGTGGACGCACGCGCTGTACGACGTGTTCCTGGTGGTGGCGCGGGGCGGGCTGTCGTAGGGGACGGGATCGGGTGCGCGGCGCGGGCATCGTCGGCCCTCACCCCCCGACCCCCTCTCCCAATCCCTGGGAGAGGGGGAGATGGGCGGGGGTGCAGGGTGCGGGCGGTGGCGTGGGGAGAGCTCGTAAGTCGCGGATCGGGATGAAGCTCTCCCCTCCCCCCCCCCCCCCCCCCCC
>DATACF010000324.1:0-14734 GCA_036259235.1 Longimicrobium sp.
CGGCCAGCGCCGCGCGGAGCTCGAACGCGGCGACCGCGTCCTCCGCCACGGGGGCGGGGACGCGGACACAGGCGATGCGGCGGCGCGTAAGGTCCTTCATCTCAACCACTTCGTCGGACCGGCCTCATTCCGCCGCCTCCCGCATCCAGGCGCCGGCGCGGCGGTCGGGGGCGAAGGGGGGCGGGCGGAGCCGGGCGACGGGCTCGTGCACCAGCTCCACCTCGCGCTCGCCCGTGCGGGCTCCGGTCCCCTTGGCCATCCGCACCCCGGAGCGGCGGCGGAAGCGGCCGCCGGTCCGGAGTCCCGCCCCCGCCTCGGCCGCGCGGCGGAAGTCGAGGCGCACGTCGGCGCGCCACCCGGCGTCCTTGGCGTCGGTGGAGACCAGGAGGGCGGCGTCGGTCTCGCGCGCCAGGGCGCGGAGGCGGTGCGCCTCGGTGGGGTCCGGCGGCGGGCCGTCGAGGACGACGAGGCCGAAGGCGCCGGTGCGCAGCAGCTGCTCGGCCACCCAGGCGCCCTCTTCGGCGTGCCTGCCGTCGGGGGGGCGCGCCACCCACACCCCCGGCGCGGAGCGGCCGTCGGCGCGGCACCAGGCGTCGGCGTCCAGCGTCCGCGTGGCGTCGACGACGGCCACCAGCGCCTCGCCGCACGCGGCCTCCACCAGCGCGCGGACGGCCGCCGTCCGCCCCGAGGTGGCCTCGCCCGCCCAGAGGGTGACGGCGCGGCGCGGCACCCCGGCGGGGAGGAGGAGGTCGATGGCGCGCACTCCCGTCCGGAACCCCGGGCGCTCCCTTTCGGGGGCCGTGCCCGGGACCGGCCGGATGGCGCTCCCGAAGCGCTTCTCCAGCTCGAGTCGCAGGCGGTTCAGGTCGGGAGCGGCGCTCACGGTGGCCTCTGAGTGACGGATATCAGGGGGTGCTCAATCGCAATGTCGTATCTCACAAGCAAGAGTAATTCCGAAGATTATCCGAAACAACCCCCGCCGGTGAAGTAGTACAAAGTAGACCTGAAGATCCGCGCGAATACTGGTTTTTCGTTTCGCTCAGCGGAAGGCGGGGAACGGGAAGAAGTGTCTACGTCGTTTACTTATTGCGGGTTCGGACGTGTGCCCTCCGTTTACTTATTGCGAGGCGGGAAGAAGTAAACGGAGTGCGCGAGGAGGCGGATTCGGTGGATCACCCCCGTCTACGTCGTCAACGTTATTGCGATGGCGGGAAAGAGAACATTGCGGCCATGCACCGCGCCGCCGGAGTCGCGAAGGGGTCGGATCGGGCACCCATCGTCAGAAACGCCGGCGCGTGGCGCGTTCCCGGTTCGACCGACCGACCTTCCGCTTCCCGATCCGGGTCTCCTTCCGATGACGCATAGACTCGCTCTCGCGGCTCTCGTCGCGATCTCGCTCCTCTCCGCCTGCGGCGACTCGACGGGCCCGTCGGGCGAGCCGATCACCGGCCCCGGCGACTACACGCGGACGGTGCGCGCCGGCGGCCGCACGCGCAGCTACGTCGTCCACGTCACGCCCGGGTGGAGCACCACGCGGGCGGCGCCCCTCGTCGTCCTCTTCCACGGCGCGGGGGGCGACCCGGCGGGGATGCGGCGGGTGACGGCGTTCGACGCGACGGCGGACGCGCGCGGCTGGCTGGCCGCGTATCCGGAGGCCCCGACGAAGGACTGGAACCTGGGGTGCGGCCACTGCACCGCGGCCGAGAAGGCGGAGGTCGACGACACCGCCTTCGTCCGCGTCCTGATCGACGACCTGGTGGCGAACGCCGGGGCCGACCCCGCGCGCGTCTACGCCACCGGCCTCTCGCAGGGCGGCCAGATGGCGCACACCGCCGCCTGTGCCCTCCCCGGCCGCGTCGCCGCCTTCGCCAGCGTCGCCGCCACCCTCCTCGGCCAGCTCTCGGAAGCCTGCGCCCCCGCGCGCGCCGTTCCGGCCATGCTCATCCACGGCACGGCCGACCCCGCCTTCCCCTGGCTGGGGGGCGTGACGGAGGAGGGGCTGGTGTACCTGGGGCTGGAGGTGAGCGCGGACTTCTGGGCGGCGCGGAACGGGTGCGACGGCGCCCCCGTCCTCACCCCCCTCCCCGACACGGCCGACGACGGCACCCAGGCGCGGCGCCTCGACTACCCCGGCTGCGCCCCCGGCGAGGTCGTCGTCTACACCCTCGTGGGCGGCGGCCACACCTGGCCCGGAGCGGACCCGGCGCTCTTCGGTCCCGACCTCGGCCCCGTCAGCCGCGAGATCGACGCCAACACCGTGATGGCCGACTTCTTCGCGCGCCACGCGATTCCGTGATCGGAGCACAGCAATCCAATGTAGATGCGCGATTTATCGCGCCAGGGGAGCCCGGTCACGCACCGGACGCGGAGGTCGGCGCGGTTCCTTCGCGCCCGTGCTGCGACAGGCACCGGCGGCGCGATGAATCGCGCATCTACATTGATCCTGCCGAGAAAGAACAGAGCCCGCCGGGACGCATCCCGGCGGGCTCTCGGCCGTTGCGGACCTGCGCGCCGTCGATCAGGCGAACTGCGCCTGCTCGGTGGAGCCGGTGAGCGCGGCGGTGGAGGCCTCGCCGGCGGTGATCGTCATCAGCACCTGGTCGAAGTAGCCGGCGCCGACCTCGCGCTGGTGCTTGGTGGCGGTGTAGCCGTCGGCCTCGCGGGCGAACTCCCGCGACTGGAGCGCCACGTAGGCCTCCATCCCGCCCTCGGCGTACGCCTTCGCCAGGTCGAAGGTGTGGTAGTTGATCAGGTGCCACCCGGCAAGGGTGACGAACTGGAACTTGTACCCCATCGCGTTCAGCTCCGTCTGGAACTTCGCGATGGTGTGCGCGTCGAGGTTCTTCTCCCAGTTGAACGACGGCGAGCAGTTGTACGCCAGCATCTTCCCCGGGAACTCCGCGCGGATCGCCTCGGCGAAGCGGCGCGCCTCGTCGAGGTCCGGCGTGCTCGTCTCGCACCAGATGAGGTCGGCGTACGGCGCGTACGCCAGCCCCCGCGCGATGGCCGCGTCAAGCCCGCCGCGGACCCGGAAGTACCCCTCCGCCGTCCGCTCGCCCGTGCAGAACTCCCTGTCGCGCGCGTCCACGTCGCTGGTGAGGAGCGTGGCGCTGTCCGCGTCGGTGCGGGCGATGAGGAGCGTGGGGACGTCGAGGACGTCCATCGCCAGCCGCGCCCCGGTCAGCGTGCGGACGAACTGGCTGGTGGGGACCAGCACCTTCCCCCCCAGGTGCCCGCACTTCTTCTCCGACGCCAGCTGGTCCTCGAAGTGGACCCCCGCGGCCCCCGCCTCGATCATCGCCCGGGTGAGCTCGAAGGCGTGGAGGGGCCCGCCGAAGCCCGCCTCGGCGTCGGCCACGATGGGGACCAGCCAGTCGCGCGCGGGCTCGCCCTGGCGCTCGGCCCACTCGATCTGGTCGGCGCGCTGGAGGGCGTTGTTCAGCCGCCGCACCACGGCGGGGACGGAGTTCGACGGGTACAGGCTCTGGTCGGGGTACGTCTGCCCCGAGAGGTTGTTGTCCCCCGCCACCTGCCACCCCGAGAGGTAGATGGCCTCCAGCCCCGCCTTCACCATCTGCACCGCCTGCGCCCCGGTCAGCGCCCCGAAGGTGCGCACCGGCCGCTCCTCGTGCAGCTGCCGCCAGAGGCGCTCGGCGCCGTGGCGGGCCAGCGACTGCTCCACCGTAACCGACCCCCGCAGCCGCACCACGTCGGCCGCCGCGTAGGGGCGCTGCACGCCCTCCCAGCGGCGGTCGGTCAGCCACTGGATCTCCAGCTCCTTCACCTGCTGGTCGAAGCGCTTCCCGCTCATCGCTCGCCTTTCGTCTGTTCGCCGCGCCTCTAGCCCAGGAGCTGGTAGGCCGGAATGGTGAGGAAGGAAGTGAACTCCGCGCCCAGCACCAGCTCGTCGAGCAGCTTCGCCGCCCGGTCCAGCTCCGTCGTGTCGCCGCGCCCGTCGCGCAGCTTCGCCAGCTCCTCGTCCCGCAGGCGGCAGTAGAGGTCGGGGGTCACCGGGACGCCCTCCGCCGTCTCCGCCCGGTGGCGGATCCACTGCCAGAGCTGCGCGCGCGAGATCTCGGCGGTGGCGGCGTCCTCCATCAGGTTGTTGATCGCCACCGCGCCGTTCCCCTTCAGCCACGCCTCCAGGTACTGCACCGCCACCGAGACGTTGCCGCGGATCCCCGCCTCGGTCACCTCGCCGCCGGGGATGCCGCACCGGAGGAGGTCGCGCTCCGAGACCTGGACGTCCTCGAGCGGCCGGTCCTTCTGGTTCGGCTTCTCGCCCAGGTGACGGTCGAAGACCTCGCGGGCGACGGGGACGAGGTCCGGGTGCGCCACCCACGTCCCGTCGAAGCCCTGGCCGGTCTCGCGCTCCTTGTCCTCGCGCACCTTCGCCAGCGCCGTGCGGTTGACCTCCTCGTCGCGGCGGGAGGGGATGAAGGCCGCCATCCCGCCCATGGCGTGCGCGCCGCGGCGGTGGCAGGTCCGGACCAGGAGCTCGCAGTAGGCGCGCATGAAGGGCACCGTCATGGTGACCTGCGCCCGGTCGGGCATGACGCAGTCCTCGCGGTTCCGGAACTTCTTGATGGTGCTGAAGATGTAGTCCCACCGCCCGGCGTTGAGCCCGGCCGCGTGCTGGCGGAGCTCGTAGAGGATCTCGTCCATCTCGAACGCCGCCAGGATCGTCTCGATCAGCACCGTGGCGCGGATCGTCCCCACCGGGATCCCCAGCTGCTCCTGGGCGGCGACGAAGACGTCGTTCCAGAGGCGGGCCTCCAGGCGGCCCTCCAGCTTGGGGAGGTAGAAGTACGGCCCCGTCCCCCCCTCCAGGAGCTCGCGGGCGTTGTGGAAGAAGTAGAGGCCGAAGTCGAAGAGCGACGCCGACACCGGCTCGCCGTCGACCAGGAGGTGCTTCTCGGCCAGGTGCCACCCGCGCGGGCGCACCAGGAGGACGGCGAGCTTCTCACCCAGCCGGTACGACTTCCCCTCGGGAGAGGTGAAGTCGAGGGCGCGGCGGACGGCGCGCTGCAGGTTGTCCTGCCCCTCGACGACGTTCCGCCACGTCGGCGAGAGGGCGTCCTCGAAGTCGGCCATGAAGCAGCTGGCGCCCGAGTTGAGGGCGTTGATCACCATCTTGGCGTCGGTGGGGCCGGTGATCTCCACCCGCCGGTCCAGGAGGTCGGGCGGAGTGGGGGCCACCGTCCACTCGGCGGCGCGCTGCTCCGCCGTCTCGGCGGGGAACGTGGGCGTCTCGCCGGCGTCGAGGCGCGCCTGGCGCTCGTCGCGGGCGCGCAGCAGATCGAGGCGCCGGGGGTTGAAGCGGCGGTGGAGCCCGGCGACGAACGCGACCGCCTCGGGCGTGAGCACGCGCTCGCAGGCTTCGATCTCTTCGCACAGGAACGTCACGCCATCCAGCTCGGGGGCGGTCGCGGCTTGCATCCATCTCCTCCGGGTGTGTGAGCGGGGCGTTCGGCCACCGTCTGAGTCGGGCGGCGCACCGTCGCGGATGAGCGACGGAAACAGGGTCGCCGCCCGATGGTTTCGAGGGGCGGCGAAAACCCTGAATGCAACGTTGTTGCCATGAATCGGGCTCAGCCGCCGCAGTTCGGCGGGGTGTTCACTTTTGGCTCGCCAGGCGGGGGAGCCGGACGGATGGACGGCCCGTCCGATCGGGTAGGAAACAGCCGTGGGGCGGGATCGCTGCAACTCCGGAAGTGCCGTGCGTCTACACGCTGCCTGAACTGCAATCTCTCACAGGGGACACAGAGGGCACAGGGGGGTTCCTCCGTGTCCCCTGTGCCCCCTGTGAGAGGCCTGCGGTTTCTGGATTTCGGGTTACGCGCCGGGAGGCGGCGGGAGGGCGCGGAAGAGGGCGAGCGGGTCCTCGGCGGGCTCCTCGCGGCGCGCGCGGGGCGGGACGGCGCGGCCGAAGCGGATGAAGATCTGCGGCGAGGCGCTGGCGATGCCGAAGCGCTTCTCCAGCACGATCTCGAAGGTGGAGAGCTCCACGTCCCACTCGTCGGTGAAGACGCGGAAGCCGACGCCGGCCGAGACGGCGGGCGCGACCCCCAGGTCCGTCCCCTCGCCGGCGAAGCCGGCGACGCCGTACGCCCCCACGCCGCCGAGGACATACGGCTCGGCGCGGGCCTCGCGCCCCATGTCGACGTGCTGCGCGGGGAAGGCGCGGCCGAGGGTGAGGTGCGGGCCGGCCAGGACGCGCTCGACCAGGCTGCCGCCGCGCGCCACGCCGGTGGTGAGCCCGGCCGCCACCTCGAGCCGCGGCATCCACTCGCCCACCTCCCCGCCGGTGCGCATCCAACCCAGCGACAGCACCACGTCGCGCCCCTCCTCCTCGCCGCCGGTGAGCTGCGTGGCGAGGTGGTTGGTGCGGTAGCGCGAGGCGGGCTCGAAGGGCTCCACGGGCGTCTGCGCCCGCGCGGGGACGGCGGCCAGGAGCGCGAGGAGCGGCAGGGCGCGCGCGGCGAGCGTCATGGCGGTCCGGGTGCGCGGTGCGGAAGGGGCCGGCGGGTCAGTCTTCAACGTCCCACACCCGGTGAAGCTGACACGGCGCCTCGCCCCCCATCTCCTCCTCCGGGACGGGCGGAGGCGTGGCGGGCGCACGATCCTTCGCGTCCGGCGCCGGAGCGGCGTCCGCGGGCGCTTCGTCGTGGGTCTCGGGTCCGGAACGGTCGGCCATGAGCGAGCTCGGGTCGGGATGAGGAGAAGCGGATCGGCCGGCTACGACCTCTCGCCCAGGAGCCAGCGGCGGACGCGGTCGAGGGCGATCTGGGCGGTCATGGCCTTGATCCACTCGCGCCCGCGGTCGGGGACGTCGTAGCGCTTGGCCCACGCACCGCCCTCCCAGGCGAGCCCCACGCACACCGTCCCCACCGGCTTCTCGGGCGTCCCCCCGCCGGGCCCGGCGATCCCCGTGGTCGACACCGCCAGGTCCGCGCCCGCCACGCGCCGCGCGCCCTCGGCCATCGCCCGCGCCGTCTCCGGGCTCACGGCCCCGTGCGCCTCGAGGACCTCGGACGGGACGCCGAGGACGCCGTGCTTGGCCTCGTTCGAGTACGTCGCCACGCCCAGGAGGAAGTACGCCGAGCTCCCGGGGACGTCGGTGATCCGGTCGCCGATCCGCCCGCCCGTGCAGCTTTCCGCCACGGCGAGCGTGAGCCCCCGCTCGCGGAGGAGGCGGCCGACGGTCTCCTCCATCCCCTCGTCGCCGGTGGCGTAGAGGTGCGCGCCCAGCCGCTCGCGCACCCGCGCCTCCAGCGCGTCGAGCCGCCCCTCCAGGTCGTCGCCCGGCGCGCCGGAGACGGTGAGGCGGGCCTGGACGCGGGGGAAGGCCGCGCGGAAGGCGAGCCGCGCCTCCTCCTCGCCCACCACGCCCACCAGGAGCTCGTCGAGCTTGCTCTCGGTGAGCCCGAAGGTGCTGAATACGCGCGAGGCGAAGCGCCGCTCCGGGCTCCGCGCCTCCACCCAGGGGACGAGCGTGGCCGGGACCATCACCCGCGTCTCCCGCGGCACCCCGGGGAAGCACGCCACCCACGAGTTACGCCCCCCGCGCTCCACCGGGCAGATGAACCCCGGCGCCGACCCCGTCGGGTTGGGGACGACCGCCGCCCCCTCCGGAAACAGCGCCTGCTTCCGGTTGTTGGGCGTCATCTCCACCCCGCGCGACCGGAAGAGCGCCTCGATGTGCGCCAGCGACCCCTCGTCGAGCACCAGCGCGCGCCCGGCCAGCCGCGCCACGCACGCCGTCGTCAGGTCGTCGGCCGTGGGCCCCAGCCCGCCGGTGCAGACGACGAGCTCCGCCTCCTCCAGCGCCCGCTCCAGCGTGCGGACGATGGCCTCCTCGTCGTCCGGCACGGAGAAGCCGGCGACCGGCTCCACCCCCACCGCCCGCAGCTCCCCCGCGATGAAGCCGGAGTTCGTATCCGTCGTCAGCCCCCCGACGATCTCGTCGCCGATGGCGAGAAACGCAGCCTTCATCGAATCGACCCCGCCTCCGTCATTGGATCGTCCGCATTAACGCACTAACGCACTCACGCACTTCCTTCACTTCCCCCGCATCATCTTCAGCGCGCCCTTGAGCGTGTCGCGGGGGATGCGAGTCAAGCCGTTGAACTCGCCGCCCGAGGCGATCCACTCGCCGCCGTCGATGGTGACGACCTCGCCGTTGACGAAGCCGGCGCCGTCGGCCACCAGGAAGACGGCGAGGTTGGTGAGCTCGTCGTGCTCGCCGAAGCGGCCCATGGGGATGCGGGCCTTCGCCTCCGCCTCCATCTCGGGCGTGGGCATCAGCGCGCTCCAGGCGCCCTCGGTGGGGAACGGCCCCGGCGCGATGGCGTTGCTGCGGATCCCGTACTCGGCCCACTCCACCGCCAGCGAGCGCGTCATCGCCAGCACCCCCGCCTTGGAGGCCGCCGAGGGGACGACGAACGCCGACCCCGTCCAGGCGTAGGTGGTGACGATGTTGAGGATGCTCCCCCCCACCCCGCGCTCGATCATCCGCCGCCCCACGGCCAGCGTGGCGTTGAAGGTGCCGTAGAGCACCGTCTGGACGACCGCGTTGAAGCCGCCCGGCGAGAGGTCTTCCGTGGCCGCCAGGAAGTTCCCCGCCGCATTGTTCACCAGCACGTCGATCCCGCCGAAGCGCTCCGCCACCGCCGCCACCATCGCCTCCACCTGCGCGAAGTCGCGGACGTCGCCGGCGTGCGTCATCACCCGCTCGCCCGAGGGGTCGATCTCCTTCGCCGCCCCCTCCAGCCGCTCGGCGTTGCGACCGGTGATGGCCACCCGCGCGCCCAGCGACGCGAACTTCTTCGCCATCGAGAGGCCCAGCCCCGAGCCGCCCCCCGTCACCAGCACCGCCTTCCCCGCCAGCAGATCGTCCCGGAACACCGTGCCTCCTCGTCGTTCGCGGCCCTCGGGAGGGCCGTCGTCGTCGCCGTCACCCGTGCGGTTGAGAGTACCGTCGGCGCGAGGCGAGCGAAAGGTGGCGCGCCCGTTGCCTGCGGGTGGCGCGGCGGCGGCGGACCGGCGGTGGCGTCCCCGGGTACGACGGCGTTAAATTGCGCGCCTTCCGCCGCTTATGAACCGGGCCACCCGATCCACCCGACCCGATGAAGTCCTTCGTCCCCGCGCTCCTCCTCGCGCTGTTCGCCCTCCTCGCCCCCGACGCCGCGCGCGCCCAGCGCCTCCCCGCGCTCCCGGCCGACACGGGGCTCCAGGTGGCGCTGGTGACCATGGGCCAGGGCGACCAGGTGTGGGAGCGCTTCGGCCACAACGCCCTCTGGATCTACGACCCGGCCACGGGCGAGGACGCCGTCTACAACTACGGCGTCTTCGACTTCAACTCGCCGGGGTACTGGTCGCGCTTCATGAAGGGCGACTGGCTCTACATGCTGGGCATCGACGGGATGCGCCGCACGCTGTACGTCTACCAGTACTTCAACCGCACGGTCGAGGCGCAGTGGCTCAACCTGACGCCCGCGCAGAAGCTGGAGCTGAAGAGCTTCCTGGAGACCAACGCGCGCCCCGAGAACCGCGACTACCTCTACGACTACTTCCGCGACAACTGCTCCACCCGCATCCGCGACGCCCTCGATCGCGTCCTGGGCGGGCGGCTGAAGGCGGCCACGGCGGGGCAGCCGACGGGGACGACGTACCGGTGGCACAGCGACCGGCTGGTGGCCGAGGACCCGGTGGTGCAGTTCGGCCTCGCCGGCGGCCTGGGCCCCCGCGCCGACCGGCCGATCGACGAGTGGGAGGAGATGTTCCTCCCCTTCAAGGTCCGCGACCAGGTGCGCGAGATCCGCGTCCCCGGCGTGGATGGGCGCCCCGTGCCGCTGGTGGCGCGCGAGGAGGTCCTCTTCCAGGCCGCCGGTCGCGCCCCCGAGGCCGCGAAGCCCCCGGCGCGCCTCCCCTGGTACGTCCTGATCGGCGCCACGCTGGCGGCGGCGCTGGCCTTCCTGGGGATCCGCACCATGCACAGCGGCGCCGCGCGCTTCCTCTTCTCGGCGCTCTCCGCCTTCTGGCTCCTCTTCTCGGGGACGGGCGGGGTGATCCTCCTGGCGCTCTGGACGATGACGAACCACAGGATCGCCTACGCCAACGAGAACCTCTTCCAGCTCTCGCCGCTGGCCCTTCCGCTCGTCCTCCTCCTCCCCTCCCTGGCCTACGGCGCGCGGTGGGCGGCGAAGCCGGCGAAGGCGCTGGCCGCGGCGGTGGCCCTGTCGTCGCTCCTGGGCTTCGTCCTCCAGGTGCTCCCGGGGCTCGACCAGGTGAACGGGCAGATCATCGCGCTGGCGCTCCCGGTGAACCTGGCGCTGGCGTGGGTGGCGCGGCGGATGGCGGCGTGGGCGCCCGAGCGGGCGAAGGCGGCGGCCGTGCCGGCGCGCGCGCCGGTGGCGGCGTAAGGGGGCGGCCATGGAAGTCCAGGTCTTCGGCACCAAGAGCTGCAACGAGACCAAGAAGGCGCTCCGCTTCTTCAAGGAGCGGCGGATCAAGACGCACTTCGTCGACCTCAAGGAGAGGGCCGCCTCGGCCGGCGAGCTGAGGCGCTTCGCCCAGAAGTTCGGCGCCGCCGCGCTCCTCGACCGCGAGGGGAAGCGCTTCCGCGAGCGGGGGCTCCACGTGGCGCACGTCTCCGAGGCGCGCATCCTCCCCCTCCTCGAGGAAGACCCCATGCTCCTGGTGACGCCGCTGGTGCGCGCGGGGAATGTGATCGCCGTCGGGTGGGACGAGGCGCTCTGGCGCGCCCACGTCCAGCAGCAGCAGGGGTAGGGGGATGCGGATCGTCGCCGGGAAGTGGGCGGGGCGCCACCTCACCTCGCCCCCCGACCGCCGGGTGCGCCCCACCGCCGAGCACGTGCGCGACGCCTGGCTCCGCCTCCTGGAGCCGTCGCTCGCCGGCGCGCGCGTCCTCGACCTCTTCGCGGGGACGGGGGCGCTGGGGCTGGAGGCGATGTCGCGCGGGGCGAAATTCGCCGACTTCGTGGAGACGCGCCCCGCCAGTCTCCACGCGCTCAAGGCCAACGTGGCGGCGCTCCACGTCCGCGAGCGGACGCGGATCTTCAAGAAGGACGCGCTCCCCTTCGCCGCCGCGCTCCCGGCGGGCGCCTACGACCTCGCCTTCGCCGACCCGCCGTACGCGTCGCGGATGCTCGACCGGCTGATCGAGACGTGGCTGGCGACCCCCTTCGCCGCCATCCTCGCCGTGGAGCACGCGCACGACCACGAGATCCCCCCCGGTGGCAAGCGCCACCTCTTCGACGACACCGCGGTCACCATCTACCGCGCGAAGTGAAGAAACGGCAGGGGTCTCACGCAGAGAAGCAGAGTCAGCGGAGGGGTTTCTCTGCTGACTCTGCTTCTCTGCGTGAGATTCATCTCCGTTGCGGAATGCGCGATTGCGGGGGAACGGGACGGGAGGTAGGTTGCCGCGCGCCGGAAAAGGCCCGGCGACATGACATTGTTATCTATATGGGGGACGGGAGGTTGGGATGAGCGAGCGCGTGACGGTGCGGCCCGCGGCGGCCGAGGACGGCGAGACGTGGCTGGCGCTGGTGGACGCGCTGGCAGACTACGAGAAGCTCGACCGCCCCACCCCCGAGGCGCGCGGGCGGCTCCTCCGCGACGCCTTCGGTCCGCCGCCCAACCGCATCCAGGTCTACATCGCCGAGCTCGACGGCGCCCCGGCCGGCTACGCCATCACCTGCGAGACCTACTCGTCCTTCCTCGCCCTCCCCACGCTCTACCTCGAAGACCTCTTCGTCCTCCCCGACGCCCGCCGCCACGGGATCGGCCGCGCCGCCTTCCGCCACCTGGCCGCCGAGGCCGTGCGGCGCGGGTGCGGGCGGATGGAGTGGGTGGTCCTCGACTGGAACCAGCTCGCCATCGACTTCTACGACCGGCTCGGCGCCCGCCGCATGACCGAGTGGTACACCTACCGCCTCACCGCCGAGCAGCTCCGCGAGATCGGCGGCGTGGACGCGTAGGGCGCGAAGACGATTCGACGGCGAAAGGACGAGACCGGGTCCCGGCGCATCGCCGGGACCCGGTCTTTTCGTGCCCGTCCGCTACGTCAGCCGGCGATCAGAAGGCCAGCGGGCCCAGGTCGGCCTCGATGTTGGCGACCGCGCTGAAGACGTAGTTGCCGGTGCCGCCGCCCCAGAGGATCCCCGCGGCGTACGCGTTCCCGCCGCCCAGGTCGACGATCACCGGCGAGCCGCTGTCGCCGCCGGCCGACGAGGCGCCCACCCGGTCCTGGCAGAGGAGGACGATCGGGGTGCCGGCCTGCTGGACGTGGGCGCAGGTCTGGATGACGTTCCCCACCCGCTTGCCCGAGGTGCGGCCCACGGTGGTCAGCGACTGGCCGAGCGTCGGGAAGGCCTGCTCACCGATGATGTTGTAGGCGCCGGCGATGGTGAGGCTCCCGATCCCCGTCGTGTTGGCCACGGTGTGCCACGCGAACGGGACGCCGGGGTTGAACGTGCCCTTCGACGAGTCGCTGTACCGGCAGAACCACCCGGCCGGGCACGGGCCGCCCGACCAGTACCCCGGGTCGGCCACCTCGGAGCCGATGGCGGCGCCGGGGAGGTTCTGGTAGTGGATGGTCCCGTCCACCGCGCCCTGCGTGGCGCTGCAGTGCGAGTTGGTGATGTACGACGTGTTGTCGACCACGTGCCCCAGCGTGCAGACGTAGAGCGAGGCGCCGCGGTACCAGGTGATCTGGAGCCCGCCCTGCACCGGGAGCACCAGGTCCTGGAGCGTCGCCAGCGGCTTCACCGGCTCGGCCTGCGACACCTCGAGCGCCTCGGCGGGGATCCCGGCGCGCTCGGCGCGCTGCCGCACGGCCTTCTCCAGCCCCAGGTTCTCGACGCCCACGCGGAGGCGGTTGGTGGCTTCGTCGAGGTCGGTGTAGACGACCCCGCGCTCGGCGAAGACGCCCGTCAGCTTCTCGTTCCACCGCGACAGCTCGCCGAAGGCGTAGCGCCCCTGGCGGACCCTGATCGGGGCGCCCGCCTTCTCCTTGCCTTCGCGCTGGAGCTGGGCGAGCGCGGCGCGGGCCTGGCCCTCGCTCCGCGGGTCGGTCACGTACGCCGTGAGCGCCCCGTCGGCGTCGTAGAAGTAGCCGCCGAAGCCGGGGACCTGGCGCTCGAGCTCGGCGAACCGGGCTTCGATGCCACGGGCCTTCTGCTGGCCGGGGGCGGCCGGCGTGGCCGCCTGCTGGGGCGCCGACGCGCCCGGACCGGTGGGCGACTCGGTGCTGTCGCAGGCCGCCGCAAAGATCGGCGCGAGAAGGGTGAGAACCGCAGCGTGCTTGAACCGCATGGGAATCCTCTCCGTTGGATGGGGATGGTAACCAACGACGGTGCATCGGCTCGTTTCCGGACGAGCCTTTCCACTTCTCGTACGCGGCGCGCTCCTCGGGAGGATGGCTCTCCCGGCGCGCCGACAGCCTCCTTCCTGCCCGATCATTGACCTTCCACCGGGGATCGGGCGTAGCTCCCGGCGGTGGCGGCGCGACTGTGCCGTGCCTCTCTTGAAACGTTTACCTGGATAGTGTGCGCTTGTTTGGTGCCTGAGAATACAATGCACCGGAGCCGGCGAGCGCGCAAGGGTCTTAAAAACGCGAAGCTCCAAAATGAGCGGTGAAACGGATTTGCGGGCGCGAGGGCGCGGAGCTCTGGAGGCGGCGGGGGGCGTGGGGGCGGGTCCGCTCCCGACGGGCGGGACAGCGGGGGGACGGCCGTCTCCTCCACACGGTTCGTATTCGCCCGCAAGAGCGCGGAACGCCATCAGATAGGAAGCGTGTGGAGGCCGTCTCCTTTACCGCTCACACTCCGCGACGAACGTCCAGCGACAGAAGGAGGTAATTTTCGATCTCAAATAGTTGTCAATATGATACTTGCGCACGAATACGCCGGTTTCTATTTGCCATGACGGAAAAGCTCGCTCGGCGACTCAGGATTTCACGCAATCCGTTGCCAATCGACCATTTATGCAGACATGAGACAATGGGACAAAGCGCGCGAACGCCCGTGAATGTGGCCCGTGACTTGCCAGGGCCCATTGCACGCGATTCGGGACGGACCTGGCGAGTCGTGAACGGGCCCGGGGATCGGCGGGACGCCGCCGAGCAGGACGGAGCAGGTCGGCCGAGTACGCTCGAAACCGATCGACACTGACGAAACGAACCTGGGAGGCAACGATGACCGGACAGCTCAAGGCGCTCGCGATGGTGGTGGCTCTGGCGACGGCCACGGCTTGCGGCGACGCGTCTTCCCCGACCGAGGTCCTGACTCCGCCCGAAGCCACGGCCCAGGCCGCCAAGCCCTCGTCGTCGCTGACCTTCTCGTCGACCCGCAGCTACGACACGCGCCAGTCGCAGACGGCCACCGGCACCATCGGCGCCATCAACTTCACCGGCAGCGTGACGACCTCCAACCCGTGCTTCGACGTCACCGCGTCGCACGGCCAGCAGCAGAACACCATCACCCTCACCGTGACGGCGGCGTACAACGGGAACATCTGCACGCAGGTGATCACGCACCACAACTACCAGGGCGCCGTCTCCGGCCTCGCCTCGGGGACCTACACCTTCAACGTCGTCCACAACGTCGGCGGCACCACCACCACCGCCTACAGCGGGAGCGTGCTGGTCCTCTGACGACCGGCGGGCGGGGAAAAAGCGGGACGGGCCCGCGGCATCGATGCCGCGGGC
>DATACF010000325.1:0-3336 GCA_036259235.1 Longimicrobium sp.
CGCGCCTCGCGCGCGGGGTCGGCGCGGGTGAGCCAGACGGCGGCGAGGCGCGCGGCGGTGTTGGCGTGGCTCAGGTGCTCGGGGAGGTCGGCGGGGCGCGAGCGGACGGTGATGAAGAAGAGGTAGCGGAGCGGGTGCGCGCCGGGGAAGCTCAGCAGGTCGGCGTAGCTGCCGATCCGCGCGCGGTGCCCGGGCTCCAGCGCGCCGATCCGCGCCGCGATCGTGTCCACCGCGCCCGCGTCGAGCGACAGGAAGGCGCCGCCCTCGCCCTCGGCCAGGAACGCGAGGTAGTACGCCGCCAGCGAGTCGCGCGGCTCCGACGCCGTGATCAGCTCCAGCGCCGAGCCGTCGGCGAACTTCACGTGCTGGTTGAGGAGGGTGTTGGGGTGCGGATACCCCGGCTTGAAGCTGAACCCCAGCGCCCCGTACGCCCGCTTCGCCGCCTCCAGGTCGCGCACCGCGATCGGCACGTGGTCGAGCCGGAGCCGCGTCGCGACGGGCGCCTCGCAATCGGGCGGCGATGTGTCCCCGTCCGCCGTGGAGGCCGGCACGGCCGCGGCGCAGGCGAGCGCGGCGGCGGAGAGGAGGAGCACGAGGGGCCGTGAGCTCGGTCGCATGGGGGGAGGTGCGCTGGAGGGGAGGATCGGCATTGGCCGCCGAATCATTGTCCGCCGAATCAATCGCCCCTCGCCGCGGGAACGGCAAGGGGCGGAACACGTCCTTCCGGCGAGCGTCCCTACGGCTGCGGCGCCAGCCCGGGAAGGACGTCCACCTTCACCTTCTGCGACTCGCTCGCGCCGCCGAGGGTGAGGGTGACGGTGTACTCGCCGGGGGGAAGCGCGAAGGTGCTCTGGAGGAAGGCGGCGCGGACGCCCAGGTCCCAGTGGACGCGGTTGAGCCCCGGCGTCCCCGGCGCGTTGAGGTTGGCGACGGGGCGGCCTTCCGCGTCCGTCACCACGATCCGCCCGGCGCCGCCCCCGCCCGGGCCCACCCAGTAGGTGATGGGCACCCCCGCGGGCGGGTTCTCGCCCGTGTAGCCGCCGTCGCCGCTCCGCTCGGCCCACCCGGGAAGGGGCGCGAACGCCGTCGCCGGGCGGATCGGGAAGAGGTGCACGGCCTTGGCGCGGACCTCGGGGGTGAGCCCCGCCAGCGGGCGGACGTCGTCGAGGATGTACACGCTCCGCCCGTGGGTGGCGACGACCAGGTCCAGCTCGCGCGGGTGGAGGACGAGGTCGTCGACCGCCACGGTGGGGAGGTCGCCGATGGCGCGCCACGTCCGCCCGCCGTCGACGGTGGCGAAGAGGCCGAACTCGGTGCCGGCGAAGAGGACGTCGGGGTTGTCCGGGTGCTCGCGCACCACCTTCACCGGCCCCTCCGCGGGGAGGTTCCCCGTGATCCGCGTCCACGTCCGCCCGCCGTCCCCCGTGCGGAAGAGGTGCGGGCGGTAGTCGCCGGTGCGGTGCTGGTCGACCGCCAGGTACGCCACCCGCGCGTCGCGGTGCCCGGCCTCGAGCGACGTCATGTACCCGCCCCGCACCTCGCGCGGGAGGGTGGCGGTGAGGTCGGTCCAGCGGCCGCCCTCGTCCTCCGTCACCCACACCTTCCCGTCGTCCGTCCCCGCCCACAGCGTCCCGCGCTCCAGCGGCGACTCGGCGAGCGCGTAGATCGTCCCGTAGCGCTCCGCCTCCGACCCCGCCGCCCCCATCCGCTCGGCGATCTGGGCGGTGAGGTCGGGGGAGACGGGGGCGTACGCCTCACCCCGCTTCGTCATCCGGAAGAGCTGCTGGGCGGCGAGGTAGAAGACCTCCGGGTCGTGCCGGCTGGGGAGCATCGGCGCGCTCCAGTTGAAGCGGTACGCCGGGAACCCCTCCGACGCCTCCGGCCGCAGGTTCCGCCGCACCGCGCCGCCGCGGAGGTCGACGCGGACCAGCGTCCCCACCTGCGCCGAGGTGAAGACGACGTCCGGCTCGCGCGCGTCGAAGAAGCACGCCATCCCGTCGCCGAAGAGGACGTTCGTCCACGCGCCGTTGGGGATCCCGTCGGCGCTCCGGGTGGCGCTGGGGCCCACCCAGGTCCCGTTGTCCTGCATCCCGCCGCAGATCCGGTACGGGTGCCCCATGTCCACGTTGACGCGATAGAGCTGCGCCGCCGGCATCCGGTTCAGGAACTCCCACCGGCGACCGCCGTCCTTGCTCTGGTACGCCCCGCCGTCGGTCCCCAGGAGGAGCCGCCGCGAGTCGCGCGCGTCGACCTCCAGCGCGTGGTGGTCCTCGTGGACGCGCTCGCCCAGCTGCTGCCACTCGCGCCCGCCGTCGGCCGAGCCCATCAGGTAGAAGCCGGGGACGTAGACGCGGTCCGGGTCGCGCGGGTCGACGCGGATCTGCGAGAAGTACATCGGGCGCGGGTTCATGGCGCTCACCCGCGTCCACGTGTCGCCGCCGTCGGCCGAGCGGAAGATCCCGCCGCGCTTGCTGACGCCCAGGATCGGGCGGAGGACGCCCTCCTCGTCGCTCTGCACCTGCGCGTAGACCACGCGCGGGTCGCTGGCGGCCACGGCGAGCCCGATCCGGCCGGTGAGGGTCGGGAGCCCGTTGGTCAGCTTCGTCCACGTCGCCCCGCCGTCCGTGCTCCGGAAGACGCCCCCCAGGTCGCGCCCGTCGGTGACCGCCGTTCCGTAGGTGAACGACCACGGCGTCCGCCGCCGGGCGTAGAGCGCCGCGTAGATCACGCGCGGGTCCCGGGGGTCCACGGCGATGTCGCCGCAGCCGACGCGCGTGTCGTACGGCGCGGGGGCGGCGAGGATCTTCCGCCACGTCGCGCCGCCGTCGGTGGTGACGAAGCAGCCGCGCCCCGCCGACGGCTTGAAGAGGTCGCCCACCGCGGCCACCCACGCCGTGCCGGCGTCCGTGGGATGCGCCACCACCCGGGCGATCACCCGGCTGTCCCGCAGCCCCACGTTCTTCCACGTCGCGCCGCCGTCCGCCGAGCGGTAGACGCCGTCGCCCCACCCCACGTCGTTGCGGTCGGCGTCCTCGCCGGTCCCCGCCCACACGACTTTCGGGTCGGCGGGGGAGACGGCGATGTCGCCCACCGCCCCCGCGCCCTCGCGCTCGAAGACGGCCTGGAAGCTCGCCCCGTCGTCGGTGGTCTTGAAGACGCCCCCGGTGCCGAAGGCCACGTAGAAGGCGTACGGATCGCCGGGGTCGTACGCCACGTCCGACACCCGCCCCCCCATCACCGCCGGGCCGATGGCGCGCGCCCTCAGCGCCGGCGCCGGCACGGCGCTGTCGAAGGCGACCGCTTGCGCGGCGCGCGCCCGCCCCTGCGCGTGCGCGG
>DATACF010000326.1:0-11498 GCA_036259235.1 Longimicrobium sp.
CCTCCGGGAAGCCGCCGAGACGGGGGAGTACATCGGCGAGGGGATGCGGATGGCGCGCGACCGCGGCCCCTTCCCCGCGCGGGTGGTCCTCACCGCGCTCCGGAGGGGGGGTGAGCTGATCGGCTTCTCGAAGGTGACGCAGGACCTCACCGAGCGGCGGCGGGTGGAGGCGCGCCTGCAGCAGGCGCTCCGCGAGGCCGAGTCGGCCAGCGTCGAGAAGTCGCGCTTCCTGGCCACCATGAGCCACGAGATCCGCACCCCCATCAACGCCGTCCTGGGGTACGCCGACCTCCTCGACCTCGGCATCGGCGGCCCCCTCACCGGCGCGCAGCGGGGGTACATCGACCGGATCCGCGCCAGCGGCCGCCACCTCCTGGCGCTCATCGAGGACGTCCTCGACTTCGCCCGCGCCGACGCCGGGCGGCTGGCCGTCCACCCCGAGCGCCGACGGGCGGCCGACGCCGCCGGGGAGGCGCTGGAGCTCCTCCGCCCCCAGGCCGCGGCGCGCGAGGTGGCGCTGGAGGCCGAGTGCGACGGCGGGGCCGAGTACTGGGGCGACGAGAGGCGCGTCCACCAGGTGCTGGTGAACCTGGTGGGGAATGCGATCAAGTTCACCGAGCCCGGCGGCCGCGTCCGCCTCTCCTGCGCGTCCGCCCCGCCCGGCCCCGAGGCCGAGCTCCACGGGCCGGGGCCGTGGTGCGCCTTCCGGGTGGAGGACACGGGGATCGGGATCCCCCCCGAGCGGCTGGCGGGGGTCTTCGAGCCCTTCGAGCAGGTCGACAACGCCCTCACCCGCGCCCACCAGGGGAGCGGGCTGGGGCTGGCGATCAGCCGGCGCCTCGCCCGGCTGATGGGGGGCGACCTGGTGGCCCGCAGCCGCCCGGGGGTGGGGTCGGCGTTCACCCTCTGGCTCCCCGCCCCCCGCGAGTCGGCCGAGGGGACGCGCGACGCCGGCGGAGGGCGGATCCCCGGGGCGTCGCTGACGCGGGTGGGGCACCACCTGGGGGGCGCGGCGCACCCGGTGGTCCGCCGCTTCACCGAGCGGCTGCGGGTCGACCCGGCCACCCCGCAGGCGCGCGACCGGACGCGCTCGGAGCTCGAGGACCACGTCGCCACCACGCTCACCGACATCGCCCAGACGCTGGTGCTCCTGGAGGAGGACGGCCCCGACGCCCCGGGGACGGCGCGCGACGGGAGCGACGTCCAGGCGCTCCTGGCCGAGCGGCACGGGCGCCAGCGGCGGCGGCTGGGGTGGAGCGAGGAGGGGCTGGCGCGCGAGGCCGAGATCCTCCGGCAGGAGGTGGAGGCGGCGCTCCGGGAGGCGGCCGGCGTCGCCTCCCCGGCGGCGGTCGAGGAGTCGCTCGCGGTGGTGCGCCGCCTCCTCGGCCGCGTCTACGAGATCTCGCTCCGCGCCTTCCGCGAGGCGCCGGAGGGCGGGTGAGGCGTTTCTTCCCGAACGAGGACGGAGCGATGGAGCTGACCGGGATCCACCACGTGACGGCGGTCTCCGCCCGCATCTCCGACAACCACCGCTTCTACAAGGGGGTGATGGGGATGCGGCTGGTCAAGCGCAGCGTCAACCAGGACGACGTGAGCGCCTACCACCTCTTCTACGCCGACGCGGTGGGGAGCCCGGGGACCGACCTCACCTTCTTCGACTGGGCCATGCCCCCCGAGCGGCGCGGGACGCACGCGCTGGTCCGGACGGCGCTGCGGGTGACGGGGCGCGGGACGCTGGATTGGTGGGCGGCGCGGCTGGCGGAGCACGGCGTCGCCGCGGGGGAGGTGGTGGAGCGCGACGGGCGGGCGACGCTCGACTTCGAGGACCCCGAGGGGCAGCGGCTGGCGCTGGTCGACGACGGCGGCGCGGGCGACGCGCCGGTGCCGTGGGAGGGGAGCCCCGTACCGGTGGAGCACCAGGTGCGCGGGCTGGGCCCGGTGACGATGAGCGTCCCCGACCTCCGCCCCACCGACCGGCTCCTCCAGGCGATCGGGATGCGGCCGGCGCGCGAGTACCCGTACGGCGACGACCCGCGCCACACGGTGCACGTCTACGAGATCGGCCGGGGCGGTCCGCACGCGGAGCTGCACGTCGTCGTCCAGCCGGGGGCGGCGCCCGGGCGGCTGGGGGCGGGCGGGGTGCACCACGTGGCGTTCCGCACGCCCACGGAGGAGGAGTACCACGGGTGGGCGGAGCGGCTGAACGCGCTCGGGATCCCCAACAGCGGCGAGGTCGACCGGTTTTACTTCCGGAGCCTCTACTTCCGCGAGCCGAACGGGATCCTCTTCGAGATCGCCACCGACGGCCCCGGCTTCGCGGTCGACGAGGACCCGGCCACCCTCGGCGAGAGCGTCGTCCTCCCGCCGTTCCTGGAGCCCCGCCGCGCCGCCATCGTCGCCAACCTCAAGCCCATCGGCTGACCGCGGCTGACGGAGAAGAGTCTCACGCAGAGGAGCAGAGTCAGCAGAGAACCCCATGAAGCTCCTCTGCTGACTCTGCTTCTCTGCGTGGGGCCAATGCCGTAAAAGCAGCTCGCTCACAGGGGACACAGAGGGCACAGGGGGCGCCGGCGCATCGCCGTTCCCCACTGTGTCCCCTGTGCCCCCCGTGAGAGACTTTCTGTAACGATGTGGACGATGGGAAGAAGTCGGGTTGACCGGAAGCGGCTTCGGCCTTCACTGTATCGCATCCCCCGAGACCGGAAGACGACCCGATGCGATACGCGCTGATCTCCGACGTGCACGCCAACCTCCCCGCCCTCCGCGCGGTCCTCGACGACATCGCCGGGCGGCCGGAGGTGGACGCGACGTACCACCTGGGCGACCTGGTGGGGTACGCGCCCTGGCCGAACGAGACCGTCGCCCTCCTCCTGGAGCGGGGGGTGGCGGGGATCGCGGGGAACTACGACTCCACCGTGGCGCACGACTACAAGCACTGCGGGTGCAAGTACGAGGACCCGCGCCAGGAAGCGCTCTCGCACCTGAGCTACGAGTGGACGCGCCGCCACGTCACTCCCGAGACGAAGCGCGCGCTCGCCGCCCTCCCCTTCCGCCTCGACCTCCGCCCCCGCGGCGGCCACGCGCCCGGGCCGACGGTCGTCCTCGTGCACGGGACGCCGACGCTCAACACGCTGTACTGGACCGAGGACCGCGACGACGCCTTCTCCCTCAAGATGGCCGGCCACGCGGGCGCCCGCCCGGGCGACGTCGTCTGCTTCGGCCACACCCACAGGCCCTGGCACCGCGAGGCCGGCGGCATCCACTTCGTCAACACCGGCTCCGTCGGCCGCCCCAAGGACGGCGACTGGCGCGCGGGGTACGTCCTCCTCGACATGCACGGCGAGACGCCGTCCGTCGACTTCGTCCGCGTGGAGTACGACCTCGACGAAGCCGTCGACGCCATCCGCCGGAGCGACCTCCCCGACGACTTCGCCGAGTACCTGGCGACGGGGGGGAAACCCGCGCCCTCGGCGGCGGACCCCTTTCCCACGAGAGGAGTCCTGAAGTTCTGAGCGCCGCGTGCGTGGGTCCGCCGCGACTCCCCGCTCCCCCGAACCGCGCCCGCCGAAGGGTCCCGCCCAGTCCGCGCAGGCGGACTTCGCGCCGTCGTTGCCGCGACTTCAGTCGCCCGCCGCGGCCGCCGCCTCCCCTACTGCCGGATCGTCACGTACCGCTCCAGCCGCGCGACCTCCTCCTCGTCGACGTACTTGCCGATCTCCCGGCGGAACTGCTCGATGTTGCGGTACGGGCGGTACTCCTCGAACTCGTGCTGCATCCGGTTGCCGACGCCGGGGATCAGGAGGATCTCCTCCTTGCTCGCCGTGTTGAGGTCGATCGGCTTCCACAGGCGCCCGTAGACCTGGTCGCGCTGCTGCTCGTTCAGGCGCCCGGCCAGGACGCGGTCGACCGCCGTCATGTCGTTGTACGGCCGCCCCGCCACCACCGCGTCGGCCAGCGCCGCGTCGAAGCCCGGCACCGTCAGCAGCTGCTCGCGTGGGGCCGTGTTGGGGTCGAGGAAGGCGCCGCCGGCCGCCGCCGCGTCGCCCGGGGTCGACGCTGGGGCGGGAGTGGGGGCCGCGGTCGAAGGGGTCGAGGGCGCGGTCTCGGTGGCGGGCGCGGCGGCCGGATCGGTCTCCTGCGCGTCGTCCTGCTGCGAGCCGCCGCCGCACGCCGCGAGCGCGAGGACGAGCGCGGCGGTGCCGAGGCGGGGGAAGAGGGTGCGGATCATTCGGTGTCTCCTTTGAAAGAAGTGGCCGGCGCCGTCCGGCGCCGAGGATGGGTCAAACGGGAGCGTCCCCGGCGCCCGCGCGGGACGTCGGGGACGCGCGGCGCGCGAGCGCCGGGTGGCGGAAGGCGAGGACGAGCCCCAGGAGCCCCAGCTGCGCCATCGCGCCCGGCGCCAGCGCGGGGGTGGCCCCCTGGAGCGCGGCCCACACCAGCGCGAGGCCGCCGAGCGACGGGTCCGACTCCAGCTCGAACTCCACGTTCCCGCGGAAGTGCAGCCAGAAGCCGACGGCGCCCGCCACGACGTACGCCGCCATCAGCGCCTGGAAGAGGCGGAGCGTCACCGCGGACGGCTTGAGCCAGACGGCGATCCCCAGGAGGAGGCCGGCGCCCAGGAGGACGAGCGGCACCCACTGCCACCCCGACTCGTAGTGCTCCAGCAGCGCCAGCTCCGCCAGGAGGCCGGCCGTCCCCACCCCCATCAGCGCCAGCAGGAGGCGCCGGATCGGCCCCGCCTCCCCGTCCCGTCGTGTCTCCGTCACGCGTCTCGTCCTTCGCCTGTCGATGTCGTTCCCGGCGCGGATGCACGCGCCCCGCGGCTCCTACAGCCGGAAGGCGCGATCCGTTGGCCCGCCGCCGCCGCCTTGCCGGGCGCGCGGGCGGCGAGCATCATAGGTGGATTCCACGTCCGCACGCCACTCCCCGCACCCGGCGCAGCCCATGGCCAGCATCCGCCTCGAATCCGTCCGCAAGGTCTACCGCGAGGGCGCCGTCCACGTCGCGGTCGACGACGCCTCGTTCGACGTCGGCCAGGGCGAGCTGGTCGTCCTGGTGGGCCCCTCGGGGTCGGGGAAGAGCACGCTGCTGCGGATGATCGCGGGGCTCGAGTCGATCAGCGGCGGCGAGCTCTACATCGGCGACCGGCGGGTGAACGACGTCCCGCCGCGCGACCGCGACATCGCCATGGTCTTCCAGAGCTACGCGCTCTACCCGCACATGAGCGTGCGCGACAACCTGGGCTTCGCGCTCAAGCTGCGAAAGACCCCGCGCGCCGAGGTCGACCGCCGCGTCCGCGACGCCGCCGGGACCCTGGGGCTCGACACCGTCCTCGACCGCAAGCCGCGCCAGCTCTCGGGCGGGCAGCGGCAGCGCGTCGCCCTGGGCCGCGCCATCGTCCGCGACCCCGAGGTCTTCCTCTTCGACGAGCCCCTCTCCAACCTCGACGCCAAGCTCCGCGTGCAGATGCGCGCCGAGATCGCCGCCCTCCACCGCCGCCTGGGCGCCACCATGGTCTACGTCACCCACGACCAGGTGGAGGCCATGACCCTCGGCGACCGGATCGTCGTCCTGAGCGGCGGCCGCATCCAGCAGATCGACACCCCGCTCCGCCTCTACGACCACCCCGCCAACCGCTTCGTCGCCGGCTTCATCGGGAGCCCCGCGATGAACTTCTTCGACGGCGTCGTCGAGCGGGCCGACGGCCTCGTCTTCCGCGCCGACGGCGCCGCCTTCGCGCTCCCCCTCCCCGCGCCGTGGGCGGCGAGGCTGGGCGATTCGGCGGGGAAGAAGGTCGTCCTCGGCGTCCGCCCCGAGCGCTTCCACGCCGCCGGGCGTCCGGCCGGCGCGCCGCTGGCCGAGATCGCCACGGTCGTCGAGGACCTGGAGCCGCTGGGGAACGAGATCTTCGTCCACGCGCGCGCCGGGTCGCACCCGCTCACCGCCCGCGTGACGCCGCAGCCGCTCCCCGCGCCGGGCGAGCCGCTGGCGCTGGCGGTCGACCTGGGGCGGCTCCACTTCTTCGACGCCGAGACGGAGCAGTCGCTGGCCCCCGAGCCGCCGGTGGCCGCGTGACGGAGCGCGACCGCGTGGCGGAGGGCGCGGAGGCGGAGGGCGGGCGCTTCCCCGAGGGCTTCCTCTGGGGGGCGGCGACGTCGGCGTACCAGATCGAGGGGTCGCCGCTGGCCGACGGCGCGGGGCCGAGCAACTGGCACCGCTTCAGCCACACGCCGGGGATGACGGACGGCGGCGCCACCGGCGACGTGGCGTGCGACCACTACCGCCGCTGGAAGGACGACGTGGCGCTCCTGGGCGACCTCGGCGTGAAGGCGTACCGCTTCAGCGTGGCGTGGGCGCGCGTCTTCCCCGAGGGGACGGGGCGCGTGAACCCTGCGGGGCTCGACTTCTACTCCCGCCTGGTGGACGCGCTCCTGGAGCGCGGGATCACGCCGATGTGCACGCTCTACCACTGGGACCTCCCCGCGGCGCTCGACGAGCGCGGCGGGTGGCTCAACCGCGAGGTCGCCGACTGGTTCGCCGACTACGCGTCGACGGTCTTCCGCGCGCTGGACGACCGGGTGCCGCTCTGGGCGACGCTGAACGAGCCGTGGGTGGTGATGGACGCCGGCTACATGCACGGCGCGCACGCCCCCGGCCACCGGAGCGCCTTCGAGGCCGCGCGCGTCACGCACAACCTGCTGCGCGGGCACGCGGCGGCGGTGCGGGCGTACCGCGCGGAGGGGCGTGGGCGGATCGGGCTGGTGGTGAACCTGGAGCCCAAGTACGCGGCGTCGGACTCGCCGGAGGACGCCGCCGCGCGAGCGCGGGCCGAGGCGTACATGAACCGGCAGTACCTCGACCCCGTCTTCCTGGGCGCGTATCCCGACGAGCTGCGCGAGGTTTTCGGCGAGGCGTGGCCCGATTTCCCGGCGGACGACCTGGCGGCGATCCGCGAGCCGGTCGACTGGCTGGGGATCAACTACTACACCCGCGCGGTGACGCGTCACGACCCCGGCTCCTTCCCCGTGCGCGAGGGGAAGGTGAAGCAGCATCGCCACACCCACACCGAGATGGGGTGGGAGGTGTATCCCCAGGCGTTCGAGGACGTGCTGGTGTGGGTGAAGGAGCGCTACGGCGGCGTGCCGCTCTACGTCACCGAGAACGGCGCGGCGTTCTACGACTCGCCGGTGGCCGAGGGCGACGTGGTGGAGGACCCGCTGCGCGTGGCGTACTTCCGCGACCACCTCCGCGCCGCGCGGCGGGCCGTCGCCCGCGGGGTGGACCTGCGCGGCTACTTCGCCTGGTCGCTCCTCGACAACTACGAGTGGAGCGCCGGCTATTCCAAGCGCTTCGGCATCGTCCACGTCGACTTCGAGACGCAGAAGCGCACGCCCAAGCGGAGCGCCCTCTTCTACGGCGACGTGGTCCGCACCAACGGCGGCGCGCTGGGGCGGGGCTGAAGATGCGCGAGGTGACGGAGTTCCTGAGCGTCGACCTCGAGGTCGAAGCGGCCGGCGACCTCGGCCCGCTCGTCGAAGCGCTGGCGCCGGTCGCGTTCGACCTGCACTACGAGCCGACGCCCACCGGAATCCTCGCGTCCTTCGAGCTTCGCGGCGACGAGCCGCTGGATGCCGGCGCGACGATCCAGCGGTTCGCGGAGGCGCTCCTCTCGATGGGGGCTGACGCGCGCACGCCCTGGGACGACGCGACGCTCCGCCGGTTCAGCATCGGCGTCCGCGGGGGCGCGGAGCCGCACTCGTACTCCAGGCGATCCGGAGCGTGGCGGCGCTGGGGGCGTCCATCGAGCTCGTGGTCTACGGCGCCGGGGCCAGCAGGTGACGTGGGAGATGGATGAAGCGCCCTGGCTCTCCGATCACGCCGAAGCCGCGGCGCGGATCGAAAGGCATCTTCCAGACGACGGCGCGGAGCTGACGCCGATCGGGGAGGGGGACGATTCCTTCGCGTTCCGCCTCGGAACCGACGTGGTGCGCGTGGCGAAGCACCGGGGGGCCGCCGACTCGCTGCGGCTGGAGGCGTGCGTGATGGCCCGCATCGCGCCGCGCCTCCCCTTCCCCGTGCCGCGGACGGCGTTCTCGGAGCCCGCGCACCAGTGCGCCTTCAGCGTGCACGCGGAGGTCACCGGGGCGGACCTGACGCGCGAGGCGTGGGAAGCGCTCCCGCCCGCCGCGCGGGAGGCCGCGGCGGCGGACGTGGCGCGCTTCCTCGACGCGCTCCACGCCCTGGGGGTCGCGGAAGCCGGGGCGTGCGGCGTGCCGCGGATCGACGCCGCCGTGTTCGCCGGCCACCTCCTGGCCGCGAGCGCGCCGCTGCATCCGCGCCTCGCGCCCGAGACCCGCCGGCGGCTCGATGCCGTGCTCACGCGGGAATCGCTCTCGTCCGGGGCGGACCGCCCGCCGGCCCTGCTGCACCGCGACTTCGGGCCGGGGCACGTCCTCTTCGACCCGCCGACGGGGCGGGTGACCGGCGTCATCGACTTCGGCGACCTGGCGCTCGGCGACCCGGCGCGCGACTTCATCTACGTCTACGAAGACTACGGCTCGGAGATGCTCGACGCGGTGCTTCGCCACTACACCGGCGAAGACGCCGCGACCCTGCGGCCGCGCATCCACCTGTGGTTCCTCCTCGAAGCCGTCGAGTGGATGCTCGACCCGATGGAAGCCGGACGAAGGACCGAGGCGGAAACGGAAGAAGGGCTCGCCATCGTCGCCCACGAGCTGGACGCGCTGGGCGACTAGCCCGCTCTGTCGGACCGGCCCGCCGGGCCGCTACCTTTCCGGGGTGACGGTCCGACGTCACCCCGCGATCCCGAGGTCCTCCCCGTGTCCTCCCATCCCCCCGAATTCGCCCGGCGCATCCTCCACCGCGAGTGGGAGACGCTCACCGCGCTCGAGCGCCGGGTCGTCGAGCAGGTGCTCGCTCGCACGCACGCGGCGAAGGCCGGGCGCGCGGACGACACGCGCACCTTCGGCCAGCGGGTCGCCGACCGGATCGCGGGGTTCGGCGGGTCGTGGACCTTCATCCTCTCCTTCCTCGCCGTCCTGGTGACGTGGGTGGTGCTGAACTCGGTCGTCCTGGCGCGGCGGAACGAGGCGTGGGACCCGTACCCGTACATCCTCCTCAACCTCTTCCTCTCGATGCTGGCCGCCCTCCAGGCGCCCATCATCATGATGTCGCAGAACCGCCAGGCCGCCCGCGACCGCCTCGACGCCGCGCACGACTACGAGGTCAACCTCAAGGCCGAGATCGAGATCCGCGCCCTCCACGAGAAGCTCGACCTCCTCCGCGAGGAGAGCTGGGCCGACCTGGTGGAGATGCAGCGGCGCCAGATCGAGCTCCTCGAAGAGCTCCTCGGCCGCGGCCGCGCCGGGTCCGCCTGAATCCCGGAGGTCCGAGATGCCGTGCGACCCCGTCGACCTCCGCGGCCAGGTCGCCCTCGTCACCGGCGGCGGGCGCGGCCTGGGGCGCGCGTACACCGAGGCGCTCGCCGCCGCCGGCGCCCGCGTGGGCGTCTTCGCGCGCTCGGCCGACGCGCTGGGCGAGGTGACGCGCGCCATCGCCGCGGCGGGCGGGACGGCGCTGGCGCTCCCGGGCGACACGACGGACCCGGCGTCGGTGCGGGCGGCGTACGCGCGGCTGGCGGGCGAGCTCGGCGTCCCCGACCTCCTCGTCTGCGCCGCCGGGAGCGCGACGCCCTTCGGGCCCACCTGGGAGGCCGACCCCGACGCCTGGTGGCGGACGGTGGCGGTCAACCTCCGCGGGCCCCAGCTCTGGGCCCACGCCGCGCTCCCGGACATGCTGGCCCGGGGGAGCGGGCGCATCGTCAACGTCTCCAGCGGCGCGGGGAACGCCTCCGTCCCCCACATGTCGGCGTACACCGCCAGCAAGGCGGCGCTCACCCGCCTCACCGAGACCCTGGCCGCCGAGATCCGCGGACGCGGCGTGCACGTCTTCGCCATCGAGCCGGGGACGGTGCGCACCGCCATGACCGAGGAGGCGCTCTCGACCGAGGCGGGGCGCCGGTGGCTCCCCTGGTTCGGGCCGCTCCTGGAGAAGCAGGGCGTCTCGCCCGAGACGGCGGCCGCCTTCCTCCTCCGCCTCGCCTCCGGCGCCGCCGACGCGCTGACCGGCCGCTTCCTCAACCAGCGCGACGACCTCGACCGCCTCCTCGCGCGCGCCGCCGAGATCCACGCCGCCGACGGCGCCGTCCTCCGTCTCCGACCGCCCTTCGGCGGCTGAGCGCCGCATCCACTTCCCCCCGCGCGGGCGCCGCGCTACCATGACGCGCATGAGCGATCCGACGCACGACTTTCCGCCCGGCATCGGCCGCCCGGCGAGCCAGGCGCTCGCCGCCGCCGGCTACACCCGCCTCGACCAGCTCGCCGGCGTCCGCGAGCGCGACCTCCTGGAGCTCCACGGGATGGGGCCGAAGGCGCTCGGCATCCTCCGCGACGCGCTCCACGCCCGGGGCCGGTCGTTCGCCCCCCCGGAGCCGAAGCGGTGACGCAGCCGCTCTACGACCGCATCGGCGTCGGCTACGCCGCGCACCGCCGCCCCGACCCGCGGATCGCCGCGCGGATCACGGAGGCGCTCGGCGGCGCCCGCACGGTGGTGAACGTCGGCGCGGGCGCGGGGTCGTACGAGCCCGCCGGGCGCCGGGTGGCCGCGGTGGAGCCCTCGGCCGAGATGGTCCGGCAGCGCCCGCCGGGGTCCGCGCCCGCCCTCCGCGCCTCGGCCGGCGACCTCCCGTTCGGCGACGGGGCCTTCGACGCCGCGCTGGCGGTGCTCACGCTCCACCACTGGCCCGACTGGCGGCGGGGGCTGGCCGAGATGCGGCGGGTGGCGCGCGGGCCCGTCGTCGTCCTCACCTGGGACCCGGCGCACCCCGGCTTCTGGCTCGTCCAGGAGTACTTCCCCGAGATCCTCGCCGCCGACCTCGTCGTCTTCCCGACGATGGACGAGATCGGCCGGGTCCTCGGCCCGGTGGACGCGCGCCCCGTCCCCCTCCCCCCCGACTGCGCGGACGGCTTCCTGGGGGCGTACTGGCGCCGCCCGCACGCGTATCTCGACCCCGGCCGCCGCCGCGCCATCTCCGCCTTCGCGAAGCTGGACGACGCCGCGCCCGGCCTCGCGCGCCTCCGGGCCGACCTCGCCGACGGGAGCTGGGCGCGCCGCCACGCGCGTCTCCTCCACCTCCCCGAGCTGGACCTGGGCTACCGGCTCGTGATCGCGTAGCTTCTCCGCACGACCTCCGACGAACCCCTGACGGACGAGACACCATGCGGACCCTCCTCCTCGCCGCCGCCGCCCTCGCGCTCGCCGCCTGCGGGGGCGCGCCGCGCACCGGCGCGGGCGCCCCGGCCGCGCACGTCGTCCGGCGCGACGGCGGCGCCGCGGGCGGAGGCGGCCACTGATGCCGTGGGCGCGCGCGCTCGCGCACGGGTTCGCCGTCACCGCGGTCGCGACGCTGTGGATGCAGG
>DATACF010000327.1:0-3530 GCA_036259235.1 Longimicrobium sp.
GCGCCGGGCGGGGGGGGGTGGGGCCGGTTCGTTTTCCGGCGATGGTGGTGGGCGACGGATGGTGGTGCATGCGGCGGGCTCCGCGCGGGGCCCTCACCCGGCTCGCCTTAGGCTCGCCACCCTCTCCCGTTCCGGGGCCCGTTCCGGGAGAGGGGACTTGGCGGCTCGCGGCGTGAGCGGGCGGCAGGGTGGGGGCGAGATCGTAAGTCGCGGATCGGGAAGAAGTTCCCCCCTCCACACGCACGCACCCCGCGTGCGGGGGGAGGGGCCGGGGGAGGGGGGCGCGCGGAGCCCGCGGCATGCGACGAAAGCCCGTCGAACCGGATCGAAGTTCGCCGTTCGAGCGCCGTTGCATGAGGGATGCGGGCCCGGAGGGCGAAGACCCTGGCGGAGGGGAATGCGAAGGGGACCCGCGGTCCGCATCGGGCGACGGCGCGCCGTGGAGTCCGCCAGGGGCTTCGCCGCGTTGGCAACGGTGGTATCGTTGCCTACGCGGCCCGCAGCCCGGCCCGGAGCGCAGCGGAGGCACATGCCCAGAGCCGCAGTTGCAGTTCGCCGTTGCCGTTCCGCCCGCTCCATCCGATCGCTACAATCCCTCCAGAGCACGCACACACCCCACGCCACCACGCATGCCGAACCCCGCCCCGCCGCGGATCCTGATCGCCGACGACCAGCCCGACGTCCTCCAGGCGCTGCGGCTGCTGCTGAAAGGCGAGGGGTTCCAGATCGAGACCGCCACCTCGCCCGCGAGCGTCCTGGCCGCCGTGCGCGAGCGGGAGCTGGACGTGGCGCTGATGGACCTCAACTACGCCCGCGACACCACCTCCGGGCGCGAGGGCCTCGACCTCCTCCCCCAGGTCCAGGCGCTCGACCCCACCCTCCCGGTGGTCGTCATGACCGCCTGGGGGAGCGTGGAGGGCGCGGTGGAGGCCATGCGCCGCGGCGCCCGCGACTACGTCGAGAAGCCGTGGGACAACGCGCGCCTCCTGGCCACCCTCGCCGCCCAGGTGGAGCTGGGCCGGGCGCTCCGCCGCGCCCGCACGCTGGAGCAGGAGACGCGGCGCCTCCGCGGCGACGCCCTCCCGCACATGATCGCCGAGAGCCGCGCCATGCAGCCGGTGCTCCGGATGATGGAGCGCGTGGGGCCGTCCGACGCGGCGGTCCTCGTCACCGGCGAGCACGGGACGGGGAAGGACGTGGTGGCGCGCTGGCTCCACGCCTCCTCTCCCCGCGCGCCGAAGCCGATGGTGGCGGTCAACGCGGGGGCCATCGCCGAGGGGGTCTTCGAGAGCGAGCTCTTCGGGCACGTCAAGGGGGCCTTCACCGACGCGCGGGCCGACCGGGCGGGGGCGTTCGAGCTGGCCGACGGGGGGACGCTCTTCCTCGACGAGATCGGCACCATGCCGCACGAGCAGCAGGCCAAGCTCCTCCGCGTCCTCCAGACGGGCGAGTTCCAGCGGGTGGGCGCCACCCGCACGCGGCGGGCGGACGTGCGCGTGGTGTCGGCGACCAACCTCGACATCCGCCGCGCGGTGGCGGAGGGGCGCTTCCGCGAGGACCTCCTCTTCCGGCTGAACACGGTGGAGATCCACCTTCCGCCCCTGCGCGAGCGGCGCGAGGACATCCCGCCGCTGGCGACGCACTTCCTCCGCCGCCAGGCCGCGCAGTACCACAAGGCGCTCGACGGCTTCGCGCCGGACGCCATGCAGGCGCTCCTGGCCTACGCCTGGCCGGGGAACATCCGCGAGCTGGAGCACGCGGTGGAGCGTGCCGTCCTCCTCGCGTCCGGCCCGCAGGTGACGGCCGAGGACCTGACGCTGCGGACCCGCGACGTCCCGGCGGCGGTGGCGCTGGAGGAGATGTCGCTGGAGGACGCCGAGCGCCTCCTGATCCGCAAGGCGCTCGCCCGCTACAACGGCAACGTCAGCCACGCCGCCGAGGCGCTGGGCCTCAGCCGGAGCGCGCTCTACCGCCGGCTGGAGCGGTACGGGCTGTGAGCGAGATCGGGATCGAGATTCGTCGCGAGAGCGGCTTCGAGGCGTCGAGCCGGGCCCCCCGCCCGGCGCGGACCTTCGGGATCGCGCTGATCCTCCTCCTCGCCGCCTGCGACCCGCCGCCGCCCGCCCGGTCCGCGCCCGCGTCGGCCGCCGCGCCGACCCCCGCCGCCGTCGCCGCCGATTCGCTCCTGGGCCAGCACGCGGGGACGTTCACCGCGCCGGTGACGCGGCCGGTGGAGGTGAAATACCTCCTGCACCTCCCCTTCGAGTACAACGCCGACACCACGCGGCGCTTCCCGCTGATCCTCTACCTGCACGGCGGGTCGCTCCGCGGAGCGGACCCGGAGCGGCTGCGGCGGATGGGGCTCCCGGCGGTGGCGGAGCGCGACTCGGCGTTCCCCTTCATCGTCCTCTCCCCCCTCCTCCCCGAGGGCCGGCTCTGGACCGACACCGAGGCGCTGATGGCGCTCCTCGAGGACGTCCAGGCGCGCTACCGGGTGGACGCGGGGCGCGTCTACGTCACCGGCCACTCGGTGGGGGGGAACGGCGCCTGGTACGCCGCCTACCGCCACCCGGAGCGCTTCGCGGCGGCCATCCCCATGGCCGGGCCCACCATCCCCTGGTGGGCCACGCGGCTCAAGGACGTCCCCGTCTGGGCCTTCCACGGCGCGCGGGACACCATCGTCCCCTTGAGCGAGACGACGGAGATGGTCGACGCGCTCCGGCGCGAGGGGGCGCGCGAGGTGGAGCTGACCGTGCTGGAGGGGCGCGACCACTTCATCCTCGACCTCTACGAGGACCGGAACCTCTACCACTGGCTCCTCCGCCACCGCCGCGCCCCCGCGCCGCCGCTGTGAGCGCCCCGACCCGCCGCCGCCGACGCCGCGCGCCGTCGCACCAGGCGCAGGTCCTCCGCCTCGCCGCCCTCACCGGGCTCCCGGGGGCGGCGCTGGGGCTCTGGCTCCTGTGGACGGGCGACTTCGGCACGCGGACGCAGTGGTCGCTCACCTTCCTGGTCGCCCTCCTCTGGGCGGCGGCCGCGGGGGCGCTGTACGCGCGCGTCGTCCGCCCCCTCCAGACGCTCTCCAACATGCTGGGGGCGCTCCGCGAGGGCGACTTCTCGCTCCGCGCCCGCGGCGCCGCGGCCGACGACGCGCTGGGGCTGGCGCTCCTGGAGGCCAACGCGCTGGGGGAGGTCCTCCGCGAGCAGCGGGTGGGCGCCATGGAGGCCACCGCGCTCCTGCGGAAGGTGATGGAGGAGATCGACGTCGCCGTCTTCGCCTTCGACGGCGACGCGCGGCTGCGGCTGGTCAACCGCGCCGGCGAGCGGCTGCTGGGCGCCCCCGCCGAGCGGATGGTGGGGCGCACCGCGGGGGAGCTGGCCCTCGGCTTCGCGCTGGAGGGCCCCACGCCGCGCACGGTGGAGCACGCCTTCCCCGGCGCCAGCGGCCGGTGGGAGGTCCGCCGCGACCCCTTCCGCCAGGGCGGCCTCCCCCACCAGCTCCTCGTCGTCGCCGACCTGAGCCGCGCGCT
>DATACF010000328.1:0-41326 GCA_036259235.1 Longimicrobium sp.
GCGCCGTGTCGGAGCGGCGCGCCCCCTGTCGCCGTGAATCGCCGGTAACGTCCTTTCCGCCACCCCACAATGAGGAGTCCCATGAAGAAGCTCAGACTGCATGATGATCGACAGCTTCGCCACGACGCCGCCCAAGAAGGCGGAAGGGACGGTGTTCGGCGAGCAGTGCACCTGCTACACGGCGTGCACCTGCCCCGGATGCCCGACCTGCGACGCCTCGTGCAACGGGACGTGCGGCGCCACCTGTGACGCGTCGTGCAACGGCACCTGCGACACCTGCAACGGGTGCGGCACCTGGGACCCGAGCTGCGGCGGCTGGGTCGTGCAACTACACCTGCGACGGTTACGCGACCATGCCGGACAACCGGTATGACAGCGTCATGGGCTGACGGGGAGCGCGGTCTCGGACGCTTCGCCCGGAGCAGCTCTCCCATGGAGCAGGCCGTGCGCGAAACGAATCAGGGGTGGCCGAGACGCTCGGCCACCCCTGATCCCTGTCGCGAAAGCCGGCGCGTCACCCCGCCGCCACGCCGCCCGTCTCGGCCAGGAGGCGGCCGGCGGCGTCGGGCGGCAGCGGGTGCGAGAAGAGGAATCCCTGGCCGAGGCGGCACCCCATCCGGTGCAGCGCGGCCGCGTCCTCGTCGGTCTCCACCCCCTCGGCCACCGTCTCCAGCCGCAGGCTCCCGGAGAGCGAGATCACCGTCTGGATCACCGCCTCCAGCGCGGGGTCGGTGTGCATCTGGTGCACGAACGAGCGGTCGATCTTCAGCGTGTCGAGCGGGAGGCGGTGCAGGTAGGCGAGCGACGAGTAGCCGGTGCCGAAGTCGTCCACCGCCACGCGGATCCCCGAGGCGCGCAGCCGGTGGAGGATGCTCCCCACCGCCCCCGGGTCGTCCATGATCACGCTCTCGGTGATCTCCAGCCGCAGCCGCCCGGGCGGAAAGCCGGTCTCGCGCAGGATCTCCTGGATCTCCGGCACCAGCTCCGGGTGGAGGAACTGGCGGCTGGAGAGGTTGACCGAGAGCCAGAGCGGCTCGGCGCCGGGGTACGCGCGCCGCCACTCCTGCATCTGCCGGCACGCCTCGCGCAGCGCCCACCGGCCGATCGCCACGATCAGCCCCGTCTGCTCGGCCAGCGGGATGAAGTCGTCGGGCGAGCGGAGGCCGCGCACCGGGTGCTCCCACCGCAGGAGCGCCTCGAACCCCACCAGCTCGCGGCTCTCCATCACCACCACCGGCTGGAAGCGCAGCCGCAGCTGCCCCGCCTCCACCGCCTCGCGGAGCTGCCCCTCCATCTCCAGCTGCTCCAGCGAGCGGGCGTGCAGCTCGGCGTCGGCCACCTCGAAGCGCGCGCGGCCGCGGGCCTTGGCGCGGTACATGGCCGCGTCCGCGTCGCGCAGCGCGTCCTCGGGGCGCGAGAAGCCGGCGGAGGAGATGGCGATCCCCATCGACGCCGTCACGATCACCTGCTGCCCGCCGGCCTCGAAGGGGCGCAGCAGCTCGTGCTGGATGCGGTGCGCCACGGCGGACGGGTTCTCCACGTCCTGCACCAGGAGCGCGAACTCGTCGCCGCTCAGGCGCGCCACGCTGTCGCCCTGCCGGAGGCACGCCTCCAGCCGCCGCGCCACGGCGACCAGCACCTGGTCGGCGGCCACGTGCCCCAGCCGGTCGTTGATCACCTTGAAGCGGTCGAGGTCGAGGAAGATGACCGCGAAGTGGTGGTCGGGGTGCCGCCGCGCGTAGGCGATGGCGCGCTCCAGCCGGTCCAGGAAGAGACCGCGGTTCGGCAGCCCGGTGAGCGCGTCGTGCATGGCGTCGTGCAGGAGCTGCTCCTCGAACCGCTTCCGCTCCGAGACGTCGGTCTGCGAGCCGGTCATGCGCGCGACCTCGCCGTCGCGGCCCACCACGCGGACGCCGCGCACCAGCACCCACCGCCACCCGCCGTCGCTGTGCGCGATGCGGTGCTCCGACTCGAAGAGGCTCCCCGACGGCTGGCCGGGGCGGAAGAGCTCGGCGTGCACCCGCGCGCGGTCGTCGGGGTGGATGCGGCTCATCCAGTCGGCCGGCGTGGAGCCGATCTCACCCTCGCCGCACCCCACCATCTCCTTCCAGCGCGGAGAGAGGTAGACGGAGCCCGCGCGCACGTCCCAGTCCCACAGCCCGTCGTGCGCGCCCGTCGCCGCGAGGGCGTACCGCGCCTCGCTGGAGGCCAGCTCGCGCTCCGCCCGCAGCCGGTTGCGCACGACGACGAAGAAGAGGACCAGGATGACGACGAGGTAGCTGCCGAAGAGGAGCGGGCTCACGCGCGGCGCCGGCACCCGCGCGGCCACGGCGGCGACGCCGGCCAGCGTGGCGGCGCCGTAGGCGGCCAGCGCGGCGGTGCTGCGGAAGAGCGCGCTGATGATCGAGACGATCACCACCAGCCCGAACGCGTACTCCGGAGCGAAGTCGTTCAGGAGGAGGAGGTAGGTCACCCACCCGGTGAGGAGGGCGAAGAGCGCGTACAGCGCGCGCAGCAGCCGCGGACCGCGCGGGCCGAAGGAGAGCGCGAAGACCGCCAGGCACGCGCCCGCGACGAAGAACCGGTACGCCCACGGGTCCACCGCGCCCGGGAGGACCGCGCGGTAGACGAGGCCGAACGCCAGCACCGCCACGGCCGCCAGCGCGGCGAGCAGACGATAGGTGACGACTTCCTTCTCGGGGATCTCGTGCGTCCCGGCGGAGCGATGCGCGAGGAGGGGATCGTGTGCCATTCCTGCCGGCGTACGGGGAGCCGCGGGCCGGGACGCGGGCGGCCGGGCGCGGTGCGGGGAGGACGGTCGTGCGGCGTCGAAGCAGAGTGCGAACGGTAAGGAACCGCGCCGCCCGGGGCAAGAACGCCGTCCCCGCGTAGCGTGACCGGCCGCCGCTTCAGCTCACGAGAACCAGAGCCAGAACGCGAACACCGTCAGGACGAGGAGGACGGAGAGGACCGCGTCCCGCCGCCGCGACCCCGCGGGCTCGGCCCCCTCGATCGTGGCCGGCGTCGTCTGGAAGGTGAGCCCCGCGAGCTGCTCGCGCGAGGGGGGCGGCGCGGTGAGGCTCGCCAGCACCAGCACCGCCGAGCAGACGACGAAGAGGAGCGCGGCGAAGTGGAGGAAATTGATGTCCGCGTAGGCGAAGAGGAGGCCGTCGAGATTCGCCTTGTTGAGCTCCATCACCAGCCGCCCCATCCCCAGCGCGAACCCCGTCCACAGCGCCGCCATCGCCCCCCGCGCGTTCAGCCGCGGCGAGAAGAGGCCCAGGAGGAAGACCGCCGCGATCGGCGGGGCGATGTACGCCTGCACGCTCTGGATGTACTGGTAGAGCTGCCCCGAGATCAGCTTCATCAGCGGGATCCAGAGGATGCCGAGCACCACCAGCACCCCCGTCGAGATCCGTCCCACCCACACCAGCCGCGCCTCCGACGCCGCGGGGTTCATCCGCTTGTAGATGTCCCAGGTGATCAGCGTCGAGGTGGAGTTGAACACCGACGAGAGCGAGCTCATCAGCGCCGCCAGGAGCCCCGCCACCACCAGCCCGCGCAGCCCCGTCGGGAGCACCGCCGCCACCAGCGTGGGGAGCGCCTGGTCGGGCGAGGCCAGCTGGAGCCGCCCCTGCTTCGCCAGCACGTAGGCGATGACGCCGGGGATGACGAAGATGAAGAGGGGGAGGAGCTTGAGGAAGCCGGCGAAGACCGTCCCCCGCCGCGCCTCCGAGAGGTTCCGCGCCGAGAGGACGCGCTGCACGATGAACTGGTCGGTGCACCAGTACCACACCCCCAGGATCGGCGCGCCGAAGAGGATCCCCGTCCAGGGGAAGTCGGGGTCGGTGGCGGGCTTCCACAGGTCCAGGAACCCCGGCCCCGCCTCCTGGACGAGCGTCCCCCACCCGCCCACCGCGTCGAGCCCCACCACCGTCACCGCGATGGACCCGCCGATCAGCACCACCATCTGCATGGCGTCGGTGATCAGCACCGCCAGGAGCCCGCCGAAGATCGTGTACACCCCCGTGGCGAGGACCACCACCAGCGCCCCGGTCCAGAAGTCGATCCCCATCAGCGTCTCGAAGACGATGGCCCCGGCGAAGATCGTCACCGAGATCTTGGTGAGGACGTAGGCCACGATGGAGATCCACGCCAGGTAGCTCCGCGCCGCGCTGGAGTAGCGCCGCTCCAGGAACTCGGGCATGGTGAAGACGCCGCTGCGGAGGTAGAACGGCGTGAAGAGCCACCCCAGGAGGAGGAGGATGAAGGCGGCCAGGATCTCGAACTGCGCCACCGCCACCCCGCTCGCCGCCCCCGTCCCCGCCAGCCCCACCAGGTGCTCGGAGCCGATGTTGGAGGCGAAGAGCGAGGCGCCGATGATGAACCACCCGGTGTTCCGCCCGGCCAGGAAGTAGTCGGCGGCGGTCTCCTGCTTCGTCTTCCGCTCGCGCTGGGTGGCCCACCAGGCGGCGGCGAAGGTCAGGGCGAAGTACAGCGCGACGATGGCCCAGTCGAGCCCGGTGAGCTGTCCCAAGCGGTCCTCCGTGGGGGATGGAGAGGAGCGGCGCGGCTGGAGGGCCGCGCGCGGGGTCGGATGCGGGTCGGTCGGATGGGGACCGGGAGGGGCGCGGCCTCAGCCCCCGCCGAGCCGCACGACGCGCGTCTCGAAGGGCGCCAGCGCGGGCGCCGCCCACCCGGCGATCCGCCCGTCGCGCCCCACGCGGAGGGGCGCCGCGGCTCCATCCCCGAGGAGCGAGGTCGCCGCATGGCTCCCCGCCGGGAGGAGGGCGGCGGACGAGGTGAGGCGGACGCCGGAGAGGGGCCGCACGCCCAGGTTGGCGACGACGAGGACGGTCTCCCCCTCGGCGCGGCGGAGGAAGGCGAGCGCGGCCGGGTCGGAGGCCTCCAGCGCGGCGAAGTCGCCCCACGCCAGCGCGGGGTGCGCGGCGCGGAGGTGGACGAGGCGGCGGTAGTGGTTCAGGAGCGACCCCGGGTCGCCCTCCTGCGCCTCCACGTTGGCCGTCAGCGAGTCGGGCTGGAGGGGCTCCCAGGGGAGGCCGCGGGTGAAGCCGGCGGCGGGGCCGCGCGTCCAGTGCATGGGGGTGCGGAGGCGCGGGTCGGGCTTGTCGGCGCTCATCCCGATCTCCTCGCCGTAGTAGACGAAGGGGAGGCCGGGGAGGGTGAGGAGGAGCGACGCCGAGAGGCGCGCGCGCCCCGCGTCGCCCCCCAGCGCCGTCATCGTCCGCGTCTGGTCGTGGTTGCGCTGGAAGGAGGCCCAGCGGTTGTGCGGGAACTCGCGCTGCACCCGCTCCAGCGCCGCCACCAGCCGCGCCTTCTCCCCCGTCCGCACCGCCTCCAGGAGGGCGTCGGAGACCTCGAAGGCGAAGTAGGCGTCGAGCTGGTCGGGGTAGTAGGCGCGGAGCGCCCCCACGCTGTCCCACACCTCGCCCACGGTGAAGGCGCCGGGCTTGATGCCGCGGATGTGCGCCGCGTAGTCGCGGAGCCAGGGGTGGGTGCCGGGGCCGTTGCGCGGGTCGTCGCCGTCCTCGAAGAAGTGCCCCACGGCGTCCAGCCGGAAGCCGTCCACCCCCATCTCCTCCAGCCAGAAGCGCGCGACCCGCTCCCACTCGGCCTTGACCTCCGGGTTCGACAGCTCCAGGTCGGGCATCCCGCTCCAGAAGAGGCCGTAGTAGTACTCGTCCCTCTCCGGCACCTTGTGCCAGGTCGGCACCGTCCACCCGGGCGTCTTCCGCTCGACGGGCGACCAGCGGAACCACGGCCGGTACGGCGAGGCGGGGTCGAGGAGCGCCGCCTTGAAGCGCGGGTGCTCGGACGACATGTGGTTGAGCACCAGGTCGACGATCACCCGGATCCCCCGGCGGTGCGCCTCGGCGACGAGCCGCTTGAAGTCGTCGTTGGTGCCGTACTCGCGGTCGACCTCGTAGTAGTTGGTGACGTCGTAGCCGTGGTAGCTGGGCGACTGCGCCACCGGCATCAGCCAGATGCAGCTCGCGCCCAGGTCTTTCCGCGACGCGGCCGAGCCGTCGTTGATGTAGTCGAGCTTGCTCGTGAGCCCCCGCAGGTCGCCCACCCCGTCGCCGTCGCTGTCGGAGAAGGAGCGGACGAAGACCTCGTAGCACACCCCGCCGCGCCGCCACTCGGGGGTGGGGGCGGAGGGCGCCTGCGCGGCGAGGAGAGTCGGCGGAAAAAGGATGAGGGCGCAGAGCGCCACGGCGTTGCGACGCATGCGGGGTCCGGGAGGGAAGTGGACGGAGCGCGCGGGGGGCGCGGGACGGGGGCCGGGGGAGGATCGTAGCGCCGCACCCGGCGCGGGGCAAGGAGTTTCGCCCACACGGGGCGCTCCGGGAGGGGGCGCGTCCTGGATTTCGTCAGAACAAATAACAAAGTGTTGACAGGGGGACCCCGAGGTCACACTTTGTTGCTTCTCAATCACGGAACAACCTTCACGCCAGAGCTTCCCGGTCACGCCCCGGTCCCGCGCTCGGAGCTCCTCTCGCCACCCTCCGACCGCCCCTCCGCGGCCGACCCCGCACGCCACTCCAGACACCGATCCCGGCAGGTCCCTCGGCAGCTCCGTCGCACCCCGGCTTCCCCCCCGCCCACCGCCCTTGGCACGGTGGGCCATCCATCCATGCAGCACCCCAGCGCCTCGGAGGGCAACCCATGTCACTCGGTCGTAAGCTCTGTCTCGCGCTCCTCGGGGCCCTCCTGGGGGCGGCGCCGGCGATCGCGCAAGGCCAGACGGGCACCATCACGGGACGCGTCTACGACGCCGCGTCGCAGGAGGGCCTCTCCGGGGCCACCGTGACCGCCGCGGAGCGCCGCGCCGTCACCGGCCCCGACGGCCGCTTCACCCTGAGCGGCGTCCCCGCGGGGGCGCACACGCTGCGCGCCTCCCGGATCGGTTACGCCGACGCCTCGCGCGCGGTCAGCGTGGTGGGCGGCGAGACGCTGGTCGCCGACGTCTCCATGAGCGCGACGGCGGTGGCGCTGGAGGGGGTGGTGGCGATCGGCTACGGCGAGCGGCGGGTGCGCGACGTCACCGGCTCGGTGGAGGCGGTCACCACCGAGGAGTTCAACACCGGGCGCGTGGTGAGCCCCGAGCAGCTGATCCAGGGGAAGGTGGCCGGCGTGCAGGTGGTCGACAACCCGGAGCCGGGGGGCGGGATGAACATCCGCCTCCGCGGCGGGACCTCGGTCACCAGCAGCAACGAGCCCCTCTTCGTCGTCGACGGGGTCCCGCTCCCGGTGGGCGGCGGCCTCTCGGCCGGGCGGAACCCGCTCAACTACCTCAACCCCAACGACATCGCCCGCATCACCGTCCTCAAGGACGCGGCGTCGACGGCCATCTACGGGTCGCGCGGCGCCAACGGCGTGGTGATCATCGAGACCAAGTCGGGGGCGGGCTCCGGCGAGCCGGCCTTCTCGTACACCACCTCGCTCTCGCGCTCGCAGGTCACCGCCGGGGTGGACCTCCTCTCGGCCGACCAGTTCCGCGCCGCGGTGCAGCAGCACGCCCCCTCGCGGATGGGGATCCTGGGGAACGCCAGCACCGACTGGCGCGCGGCCGTCGAGCAGGACGGCGTCGGCCAGGAGCATCACCTGGCGCTGGCCGGGGCGGGGCCGGGCAACAGCTACCGGATCTCGCTCGGCTACCTCGACCAGGAGGGTGTCATCCGCGGCTCGGCCACCGAGCGGATCTCGGGTGCGTTCAGCTTCACGCAGCGCCTCTTCGACAACCGGCTGAGCGTCCGCGCCAACGCCCGCGGCGCCCGCACCCGCGACGACTTCACCCCCGGCGGGGTGATCGGCGCCGCCACCTCCTTCGCGCCGACGCAGCCGATCCGCGACGCGGGCGGGGCGTGGTACGAGTACCCGGACTCGATCCCGCTGACCCCCAACAACCCGGTGGCCGAGCTGGCGCTGGCGCTGGAGGAGGGGACGACCTACCGGAGCACCGGGAACGTCGAGGCCCGCTACCAGATGCCCTTCCTGGAGGCGCTCGCGGGGACGGTGCGGGTGGGATACGACGTCGCCTCGTCGGAGCGGATCAACTTCTACCCGACGATCCTGCGCGCGCAGCTGGAGAGCCGCGCCCCCTGCGACCGCGACCCCACCGACCCGCCCTGCCCCACGGGGACGGTGAACCGCTCCAACCCCACCGAGCGCACCGGCGTCGTCGACGCCTTCCTGACCTTCGCCGACCGCGTCGACGCGCTGAACGGCGAGCTCGAGGCCACCGCCGGCTACTCGTACGAGTCCTTCCGCGCCGACGCCCCCTTCTTCGAGGTCCGCGGGCTCGAGTCCGACCTCCTGGGGCCCAACGGGATCCCCGGCGCCGTCTTCCGGCGCGAGCGGATCAACGTCCGCGAGAACAAGCTGGCCTCCTTCTTCGGCCGGGTGAACTACACGCTCGCCGACAAGTACCTGTTCACCGCCTCGGTCCGCCGCGACGGCTCGTCGAAGTTCGGCCCCGAGGAGCAGTGGGGGACCTTCCCGGCGGCGGCGTTCGGGTGGCGGATCATCGACGAGCCGTTCATGGAGAGCGTCGGCGTCCTCTCCGACCTGAAGCTCCGCGCCTCGTGGGGCGTCAACGGCAACCAGTCGTTCGCCGACTACCTCTGGATCTCGGCGTACCGCTACGGCGACGGGCTGGCGCGGGTGCAGTTCGGCGACGAGTTCGTCACCACCATCCGCCCGAGCGCCGTCGACCCGGGGATCAAGTGGGAAGAGACGACCTCCTACAACCTGGGCTTCGACTACGGCCTCTTCGACGACCGGATCACCGGCTCGGTCGAGTACTACCTCAAGGACACCGACGACCTGATCTTCCGCGTCCCCGTGGCCGCCGGGACCAACCTCTCGAACTACGTCACCACCAACATCGGGAGCATGGAGAACCAGGGCGTCGAGCTCTCCCTGAGCGGCCTGGTGGTCGACCGGGGCGGCTTCACCTGGGACGCCGGCTTCAACGCGGCCTACAACCGCAACCGGCTGGTCACCATCAACGCGGTCGGGAGCGGGAACGAGCAGATCCTCACCGGCGGGATCTCGGGGGGCGTGGGGAGCAACATCCAGGTCTTCCAGCCCGGCTACGCGGTCAACTCGTTCCTCGTCTACCGCCACCGCCGCGACGCCGACGGGAACCCGATCTACGCCGACACCAACGGCGACGGCCAGATCGACGACCAGGACCTCTACGTCGACGTCAACAACGACAGCACGATCAACGGGCGCGACCGCACCCCCTTCGAGAGCCCGTCGCCCGACTGGATCCTGGGGCACACCTCGCGGCTGGGCTTCCGCGGCGCCGACCTGAGCTTCACGCTGCGGGCGTACCTGGGGAACCACACGTACAACAACGTGGCCTCGAACCTGGGGAACTTCGCGGCGCTCTCGACCGCCGGCGGCCCGGTCAACCTCCACTCGTCGGTGCTGGAGACCGGGTTCGTGCGCCCGCAGTACTTCTCCGACGTCTACGTCGAGGACGCCTCGTTCCTGCGGATGGACAACCTGACGCTCGGCTACACCTTCGAGGGGCTGCGCCAGCTCTCCCGGCTGCGGGTCTTCGGGACGGTGCAGAACGTCTTCACGCTGACCGGCTACAGCGGCGTCGACCCGACCGCGGGGCTGCTGGGGATCGACAACAACATCTACCCGCGCTCCCGCACCTTCAGCCTCGGGGTCGACCTCGGGTTCTGACCTGACGACGCACACTCAAGAACGCGAGAACGGACATGAAGACCAGGATTTTCACGGCCGTGGCCGCCGCGGCGCTGATCCTCGCCGGCGCGGCCGCCTGCACCGACCTCACGACGGAGCCGAAGAGCGACGTCACCGGGGCCAACATCTTCAACGACCCCAGCTCGTACCGCGCCTTCCTTGCGAAGCTGTACGCGGGGCTGGCGGTGACGGGGCAGGAGGGCCCGGCCGCCTCGCCGGGGACGGGGAACCAGGACATCGAGGGGATCGACGAGGGCTTCTCGCAGTACGTCCGCCTCCTCTGGCAGATGCAGGAGCTCCCGACCGACGAGGCGGTCATCGCCTGGGGCGACGACGGGGTGCAGGAGCTGAACACGCAGCGCTGGGGGACGTCGAACCAGTTCCTGGGCTCGATGTACTACCGCGTCTTCTTCCAGGTGATGCAGGCCAACGAGTTCCTCCGCGAGACGACGGACGCGAAGCTCTCGGAGCGCAACGCCAGCGAGCAGCTGAAGGAGACGGTGGCGGGGTTCCGCGCCGAGGCGCGCTTCCTCCGCGCGCTCTCGTACTGGCACGGGATCGACCTCTTCGGCGACATCCCGCTGGTGACCGAGGCGGACCCGCTCGGGAGCACGCCGCCCGAGCAGGCTTCGCGGACGGAGATCTTCGACTTCGTCGTCGGTGAGCTGAACGCGATCCTCGTCGAGCTCCCGGCGCCGGGGCAGGGGCAGTACGGGCGCGCCGACCGCGGCGCGGCGCAGATGCTGTTGGCCAAGCTGTACCTCAACTCCGAGGTCTACACCGGGGTCCCCCGCTACGCCGAGGCGCGCGCCGCGGCCGAGGCGGTGATCGCCTCGGGGGCGTACCAGCTCGACGACGACTACCAGCACATCTTCCTGGCCGACAACCACACCTCGCCCGAGCTGATCTTCGCGGTCACGCAGGACGGGCGGAACACGCAGTCGTACGGCGGCACCACCTTCCTGACGCACGCGTCGGTGGGCGGGAGCATGAGCAGCGCGGCGTTCGGGCTCGACGGCGGGTGGTGGGGGCTGCGCGTCCGCCCCGAGATCGTGGCCCTCTACCCCGGGGTCCCCAACGGCCCCGACCGGCGCGCCCGGGTCTTCTTCACCGAGGGGCAGACGGTGGAGATCAGCTCGCTGACCAACTTCAACGAGGGGATCGCGGCGCCGAAGTACCGGAACGTGACCTCGACCGGGCAGCCGGGGTCGAGCCCGGGGTTCGCCGACACCGACTACCCGATGTTCCGCCTGGCCGACGCCTACCTGATGTACGCCGAGGCGGTCCTCCGCGGCGGCGGGGGGACGCGCCCGCAGGCGCTGGAGTACGTCAACCTGGTCCGCCGGCGGGCGTACGGGAACAACACGGGCGACATCACCGACGCGCAGCTGACGCTCGACTTCCTCCTCGACGAGCGGGCGCGCGAGCTCCTCTGGGAGGGGCACCGCCGCACCGACCTGGTCCGCTTCGACCTCTTCACCGACAAGGGGATCTGGGTCTTCAAGGGCGGCGCCCCCGCGGGGACGACGACCGAGCCGCACCTCGACCTCTACCCGCTCCCGGAGTCGGAGCTGACGGCCAACCCGAAGCTGACGCAGAACGAGGGCTACGAGCCCTGATCGCCGCCGCTTCGTGCTCGTGACGCATCCCCGCAGCTCCGCCGCGTGTTTTCGCGGCGGGGCTGCGGGCATTTCTGGTGGGGACGGTCGCGTTGTAGTCTCTCACAGGGGGCACAGAGGGAACGGCGTCGCGGGTGGAGCTCCCCCCGTGTCCCCTGTGCCCCCCGTGAGAGTCCAGCCGTAAAGATTTCCGATTTCGACGAGGAGAGCGTAGATGCACCGACGGTTGCGGGCCCTGGTCCCCCTGGTGATGCTCGGAGCGGCGATTCCCGCGGCGGCGCAGGACACGCTGCGTGTGGCGTCGCCGGACGGGAAGAACGTGGTCACGGTCGGGGTCCGCGAGGGCGGGCTGTACTACGCCGTGCGGCGGAACGGCGACGACGTCCTCCTCCCCTCGCGCCTGGGCTTCGTCTTCCGCGGGGGCGACTCGCTCTACTCCCGCTTGCGGATCGCGGGGAGCTCCCGTAACACGGTCGACCGGAGCTGGACTCAAGCCTGGGGCGAGGTGGCGCGGGTGCGCGACCACCACCACGAGCTGCGGGTCGACGTGGCCGAGGAGGGGGGGCGCGGGCGCCGCTTCGCCGTGGTCTTCCGCGCCTTCGACGACGGCGTGGGCTTCCGCTACGAGGGCGTCGGCGCCGGCCCGTTCGAGATGATGGAGGAGCTCACCGAGTTCGCGCTGGCCGACAACGCGCGCGCCTGGTGGATCCCCTCCAACCGCCCCGAGCCCGACCGGCAGGAGATCCTCTACTCCTCCGGCCCGGTCAGCCGCCTGGACTCCGTCCACACCCCGCTCACCCTGCAGCTGAGCAGCGGGGTGCAGGCGGTCATCCACGAGGCCGACCTGGTGGACTACGCGGGGATGTACCTGGCGCGGACGGGGAACCGCACCCTCCGCTCGACGCTGGCGCGGTGGGCCGACGGGGTGGCGGTGCGCGGGACGGCGCCGTTCACGACGCCGTGGCGGACGATCCAGCTCGCCGACCGCCCGGAGGACCTCGTCCCCTCCGTCCTCACCCTCAAGCTGAACCCGCCGAGCCGGATCGCCGACACGGAGTGGATCCGGCCGATGAAGTACAACGGGATCTGGTGGGGGATGCACATCAACGTCGAGACCTGGGGCCCGGGGCCCAAGCACGGGGCCACCACGGCCAACACGAAGCGCTACCTCGACTTCGCGGCGGCCAACGGGCTGGGCGGGACGCTGGTGGAGGGGTGGAACACCGGGTGGGAGATCGACTGGTTCAACACGGGGAAGGCGAGCTTCTCGTTCACGCAGTCGTACCCGGACTTCGACCTGGCCGAGGTGGCGGCGTACGCCCGGGGGAAGGGGCTGACGCTGATCGGCCACCACGAGACGGCGACGGTGATCGACAACTACGAGCGACAGCTCGACGCGGCGATGGCGCTGTACGAGCGCGTCGGCGTGCGGGCGGTGAAGACGGGGTACGTGGGCGACCTCACCGAGCACGGGCACGCGCACCAGTCGCAGTTCATGGTGCGCCACCACCGCCGGGTGGTCGAGACGGCGGCCCGCCACGGGATCATGGTCAACGTCCACGAGCCGATCAAGGACACCGGCGAGCGGCGCACCTGGCCCAACCTCCTCTCGCGCGAGGGGTCGCGGGGGATGGAGTACAACGCCTGGGGCGGCGACGGCGGGAACCCCCCCGAGCACGAGACGATCCTCTTCTTCACCCGGATGCTGGCCGGGCCGATGGACTACACCCCCGGGATCTTCGACCTCCTCGTCCAGCGCGCCAACGGGACGCCGCGCCGCCCCGACGAGGCGCGGCCGCGGACGACGCTGGCGAAGCAGCTGGCGCTCTACGTCGTCCTCTACTCGCCGCTCCAGATGGCGGCAGACCTCCCCGAGAGCTACGCGGGGCAGCCCGCCTTCCAGTTCATCCGCGACGTGGCGGTCGACTGGGACACCACGATCGTCCTCGACGGGCGGATCGGCGACCACGTCGTCGTCGCGCGGAAGGAGCGGGGGGAGGACGAGTGGTTCGTGGGCGCCATCACCGACGAGGAGGCGCGCTCGTTCGACGTCGCGCTCTCCTTCCTCCCCACGGGCCGCCGCTACGTCGCCGAGGTCTACGCCGACGGCCCCGGCGCCGGCTGGCGGAGCAACCCGCTCCCCGTCGCCATTCGCCGCCAGGACGTCACCTCGGCGACCACGCTGCGCGTCGAGATGGCCCCCGGCGGCGGGCAGGCCATCCGCATCCGTCCGGCTCCGTAACGGCGGGGTCTCTCACAGGGGACACGGAGGACACAGAGGAGTACGGTGGAGCGACGAAGCTCCCCCTGTGTCCCCTGTGCCCCCTGTGAGAGCTTCCAGCAGAGCCGACGTACACGAACCACTTCGCTTCGATCTCCGATCCCGATGCGCGACCCCCGACACACGAGAACCCTCCCGATCGTCTTCGGCGCCTGCGTCGTCCTCACCGGCCCGGCGCAGGCCCAGCTCACCCTCCGCCTCACCGGCCTGGTCGACACCACGGGCCTCCCCGTCTACGTGGCGGGGAGCTTCAACCGGTGGAACCCGGCCGACCCGGCGTACCGCCTGAGCCCCGCGGGTGGGGCGTTCGTCCTCACCCTCCCCGACTCGGTGCGCGGGCCCGTGGAGTTCAAGTTCACCCGCGGCTCCTTCGAGCGGGTGGAGACCGACTCCACCGGGCGCGAGATCGCCAACCGGAGCTTCGTCGTCCCCGCTTCCGGCGGCGCGACGTACATGGCGACCGTGCAGGCGTGGCGCGACCCGCGGAGGTGGCCGCTCCCCCACTCCACCGCCCCCCGCGGCGTCTCCATCGCCCACTTCGACTTCCCCATGCCGCAGCTGGGGCGGACGCGGCGGGTGTGGGTCTACCTCCCCCCCGACTACGAGACGTCGGAGAAGCGCTACCCGGTGCTCTACATGCACGACGGGCAGAACGTCTTCGACCACGCCACCAGCTACGCGGGCGAGTGGGGGGTCGACGAGGCGCTCGACAGTCTCCACGCGGCCGGCGACTGGGGCGCCATCGTCGTCGCCGTCGACAACGGGGCGCAGCACCGGACCAGCGAGTACTCGCCCTGGGTCCACCCGCAGGCGGGCGGGGGCGAGGGGGACAAGTACGTCGACTTCCTCGCCGAGACGCTGAAGCCGTGGGTGGACGCCAGGTATCGCACGAAGCCCGACCGGCTGAGCACGGGGGTGATGGGGTCGAGCATGGGCGGGCTGATCTCGCTCCACGCCGCCCTCCGGCGCCCCGACGTCTTCGGGCGCGCGGGGGTCTTCTCGCCCTCGCTCTGGTTCAGCCCCGACGCCTTCACCGCCGCCCGCGCGGCGCGGCGCATCCCCGGCCAGCGCTTCTACCTCGTCAGCGGCGGGAAGGAGGGCCCCGCCGGGCGCCCCGGCATCGTCGTCGAGGGGCAGCGGATGCTGGCCGACACCCTCGCCGCCGCCGGCTTCGAGCGGGGGACGGAGCTCCACGCGGCGGGGCCGGAGGACGGGACGCACCAGGAGTGGTTCTGGCGCCGCGAGTTCCCCGCCGCCTACCGCTGGCTCTTCGCCACTCCGTCCGAGGCGTCGTCCGCGGCCGCGCGATGACCGATCTTTAGCCCCTTCCGACCGAGGACACCGATGAAGCGATTCCCCGCCGCCGCCACGACGGCCCTCCTCGCCAGCCTCTTCGCGGGCGATGCGCGGGCGCAGGAGCCCTGGTGGTCCGGCAACACGGTCTGCTACCAGGTGTTCGTCCGCTCCTTCCAGGACAGCGACGGGGACGGGATCGGCGACCTGAACGGCCTCGTCCAGCGGCTCGACCACATCAACGACGGCGACCCCGCGACGAAGACGGACCTGGGCGCGACCTGCGTCTGGCTGATGCCGATCGCCGAGTCGCCCAGCTACCACGGCTACGACGTCGTCGACCAGTACCGCGTGGAGCGCGACTACGGCACCGCCGACGACTTCAAGCGGCTGATGGCCGAGGCGCACCGCCGGGGAGTGCGGGTGATCGTGGACCTCGTCCTCAACCACCTCTCCAGCGACCACCCGTACTTCAAGCAGGCGCTGGTCGACACGGCCTCGCCGTACCGGAAGTGGTTCCTCTTCTCCCCCACCGCCCCCAACGTGCGCGGGCCGTGGGACCAGCAGGTGTGGCACCGCTCGCCGTACGCCGACGAGCACTACTTCGGCGTCTTCGTGAGCGGGATGCCCGACCTCGACTATTCGAGCCCCGCCGTGCGCGAGGAGGCCCGGCGCGTGGCGCGCTGGTGGGTGGAGGAGATGGGGGTCGACGGCTTCCGCCTCGACGCCGTGGCCCACCTGGTGGAGGACGGTGCGACGATGAAGCACGTCCCCGCCTCGAACGAGGTGCTCCGCGAGTGGGCGGCGTACGTGCGGCAAACCTTCCCCAGCGCCTTCACCGTGGGCGAGGTGTGGGACGCCACCGCGCCGATGCTGGCCTACTACCCCGACCAGCTCGACACCTACTTCGCCTTCGAGCCCGCCGATGCCATGCTGGAGGCGGTGAAGAGCGGGCGGGTGGGGAAGCTCCACGAGGCGGTGCGGGCGCTGGACGGGGCCGTCCCCGGCCACCGCTGGTCGCCCTTCCTCCGCAACCACGACATGCCGCGGACGCTGACGGAGCTGGGCGGCGACGTGGCGAAGGCGCGCGCGGCGGCCACGATGCAGCTCACGATGCCGGGCATCCCCTTCGTCTACTACGGCGAGGAGATCGGGATGACCGGCGGGAAGCCCGACCCGCGCATCCGCACCCCGATGCACTGGACCCGCGCGCCGAAGGCCGGGTTCACCACGGGGAACGCCTGGGAGCCGCTCCAGCCCGACTCGCTGACGGCCAACGTCGAGGCGCAGACGGGGGATCCGGGCTCGCTCCTCAGCCACTACCGCGCGCTCATCCAGGCGCGCGCCGCCCACCCCGCGCTGGGGAACGGCGACTACGTCCCGCTGGAGACGGGGAGCAACGCCGTCGCCGCCTACCTGCGGGTCGCGGGCGGCCGCGCCGCGCTGGTGCTGGTCAACGTGAGCGGCGCGCCCGTCGAGGGCGTCCGCCTCTCCTCCGCCGGCCGCGTCCTCCCCGCCGGCCGCTACACCGCCGCGAGCCTGGTCGGCGGCCGCGCCGGCGCCCGCTTGCGCGTCGGCGCCGACGGCGCCGTCCGCGGCTGGGTCCCGCTTGCGCGGCTCGGCGCGCTGGAGAGCCACGTGCTCGACCTCGCGCCCGGGCGATGAGGAAAAGAAAGTCCTGAGTCCTGAGTCCTGAGTGATGGATAAAGAACTCAGGACTCAGGACTCAGGACTCAGGACTGCCGTTCTTCCCACACCCCGCCGGAGACCCGCCGTGACCAGAAAACCGCGCCTGAGCTTCGGGCAGATGTTCAACATGAGCTTCGGCTTCCTCGGCATCCAGTTCGGATGGGGGCTGCAGCTCGCCAACATGTCGGCCATCTACCAGCGGCTGGGGGCCAGCCCCGAGGAGGTGCCCATCCTCTGGCTGGCGGCGCCGGTGACGGGGCTGCTGGTGCAGCCCATCGTGGGGGCGCTCTCCGACCGCACCTGGGGGCCGCTGGGGCGGCGGCGTCCGTACTTCCTCGTGGGCGCCATCCTGGCCAGCATCGGCCTCTTCTTCATGCCCACCTCCACCACGCTCTGGACGGCGGCGGCGCTGCTGTGGATCCTGGACGCCTCCATCAACATCAGCATGGAGCCGTTCCGCGCCTTCGTGGCCGACAAGCTCGACGCCAGCCAGCGCACGGCGGGCTTCGTGATGCAGTCGTTCTTCATCGGCGTGGGCGCCTCGCTGGCCAACGCGCTCCCCTTCCTCTTCCGCGCCATGGGGGTCACGGGGGACACGGCGAGCGGTATCCCCCTCACGGTGAAGTACTCCTTCCAGGTGGGCGCCCTCGTCTTCCTGCTGGCGGTGCTCTGGACGGTGTTCACCACCACCGAGCACCCGCCCGAGGACCTGGCCGCGTTCGAGCGCTCGCGGCGGAGCAGCACTCCGCTGAAGCGGGTGGCGGCCCTGTTCGGGGAGATCGGCGGCGCCATCCGCGAGATGCCGAAGACCATGAAGCAGCTGGCCGTCGTCCAGTTCTTCACCTGGCTGGGGCTGTTCTGCATGTGGATGTTCTTCGGCCTGACGGTGGCGACGCACGTCTTCGGGGCCACGGACGCGCAGTCGGAGCGGTACGCGCGGGGGATCGAGTGGGGCGGGCTGATGTTCTCGGTCTACTCCATCGTCTGCTTCGCCGTCGCCTTCCTCCTCCCGAAGGTGGCGGCCGCCACCAGCCGCAAGACGACGCACGCGGCGGCGCTGGCCTGCGGCGCGCTGGGGCTGCTGGGCGTGTACTTCATCCGCGACCCCTACCTGCTGATCCTGACGATGGTAGGGGTGGGGATCGCCTGGGCGTCGATCCTGTCGATGCCGTTCGCCATCCTGGCCGGCGCGCTCCCGGCCAGCCGGATGGGCGTGTACATGGGCGTCTTCAACTTCTTCATCGTCATCCCCGAGATCCTGGCGGCGCTCACCTTCGGGCGCTTCATCCGCGCCGTGTTCGGCCCCGACAACCCCGGCGCGTCGCTGTACATGGTGATGATCGGCGGCGCGTCGCTCCTGGCGGCCGCCGCGCTGGTGACGATCGTCGACGACCTCGGCGACCCCGACGTCCCCGGGGGCGCGGTGATCGACGCCGACGAGCACGAGCCGTACACCGTGCAGGAGTCGGCGCAGCCCGTCCCCAGCACCGGGCTGGTGGACGAGGGGCCGCGCCGGTCCTGACCCGCCGCGACCCGACGTTCTCGTAGCCGATTCGAGGGGGGATCTTCGGAACCTGCGACCGAGGAGATGCGCGGATGACGAGCGAGAGGGGGATCACCCGGCTGGTGGGGGGCACGACGCTGGCGGCGGTGCTGGGCGTGGCGGGGTGCCTCCCCTTCCCGCGGTCGTGGACGGTCTCGCCCGATCTCGAAGGGGCGTACCTCCGCGCCGACGGGACGCCCGCGGCGGGCGCCCCCGTGGCGCTCTCGACCGAGGCGGCGGACTCGACGTGCACCGAGCCGCGGGCCCGCGCGACGACGGACGCGTCGGGGCGGTTCGCCTTCGCGGAGGTCAGGCACCGCGAGGCGGTGACGATCCTCCTCCCCATCGACCGGATCTTCTGCTACTCGGTGTGCGCCGGGGAGACGCCGGTCTCGCGCCCGGCCTTCTCCGACTGCAGCTTCCGCGACGAGCCCCCGCCCACCGGGCTCGACTGCCGCGAGGTGCCGCCGGACGAGCGGGCGGAGCGCGGCCGGCCGGTGGTCTGCACCCGGCGCCGGCTCGACGACGACTGAGGGCGCGCCGCCCCTGAAAAGACCGGAGCCGCGGAGGAGAATCGTCTCCTCCGCGGCTCCGCGGGTTCGGGATCCGGGCGTCGGCTACCGGCGCTCCGCGTCCTCCGCGTCGAGGCGCAGCGCCATCCACTCGGTGTCGTGATGGCGCCCGTCTACGAACAGCGCGCGCGGCTCGACGCCCCAGGAGACGAACCCCGCGCGGGCGTAGAGGGCGCGCGCCCCGTCGTTCCCGGCGGTCACCGCCAGTCCGACGTCGGTGACGCCGCCCCACGCGCGCACGGCGTCGAGGGCGCGTCGCAGGAGCGCCTCCCCCAGCCCCCGCCCGCGCGCCTCCGGCGCCACGTACATGGCGGCGACCGTCGCCCGGTGGCGCTCCTTCGCCCGGGTGGCGCGGACGACGGTGGCGACCCCGGCGAGGCGATCTCCATCGAAGGCACCCACGGTGACGTGCTCCGGGCCGGGCGCGAGGCGGCGGGCCACGTCGGCGAGCGGGGCCAGCGCCGCCTCCTCGGCCGACGTGGCGAACGCCTCCGGGTGCTCGCGGAGGGCGCGGAGCCGCACCTCGAGGTACGCAGGCGCGTCCTCGGCCGTCAGGACGCGGAGCCGTGCCGCCACGCCCCCCTCCCGCGTCACCCGCACGCCCCGGCGGGCGCGAGGTGGATGAGCCGCAGGTGGTCGAGGAGCGCGGTGTTCACCCGCCGGTCCATGTTCTCGTCCAGCGGCGTGTACGCGAGGGTGAGGACGTGGTCGCCGGGCGCGAGGTCGATCTTCACAGCGGTGCCATATCCCCACTCGTCCCACCGGTCCGTCCCCCGCTGCGGCAGGACGAGGACGCCCGCGGGCTTCCCGTCGACCAGCAGGGTGCGGATCGCCGCCTTCGCGTCGGTGTTGATCGGCCCGCTCCCGTTGGCGTAGCGCGCGTCGACGGCGTAGGTGCCGCCGCAGGCGACGCGGACCGGGAATTCGACGGTCGTGTTCCGCTCCTTCGTGAGGCGGACGTATCCGAGCTCGCCCGTGTGCCCCGCGTTCCCCGTGTACCCCGCGTGCTCGCGCTCCAGCGGCGCGCCGCGCGGGCGGGCGACGAGCACCGCCTCCTCGCGGGCGAAGAGGACGGGCTCGCTGAGGAACGACTCGGTCCCCGCGCTGTCGACGGCCAGCACCTGGTACTCGGCCACGCGGTCCGCCCGCCCCAGCCAGACGCGCGTCGCCGCGGTCCGCATCGAGGGGCGGCCGTTGCGGTACACGACGTAGCGCGCGGCGCCCGGCACCGGCGCCCACGCCAGCGAGTCGCCCACCAGGATCGTCGTCACCGGCGCCGCGGGCGACCAGCGGTTCTCGACGAGGTTCACCCGCCCCTCCGGCCACCGGCCGTTCATCTCGATCTCCACCGTGTGCTCGCCCGTGAGCGCCGCCGGGAATTCGGCTCGCTCCGCCGGCTGGCCGTCGATCCGGACCGACGCCACGCCGTCGCCGTGGCCGCGCACCGTCACCGTGAGGATGGCGCCGCGATACCGCAGGTTCGAGAGCGTCCGCTCGCCCGCGTAGGCGGGGGGGACGCGGGGGCGGAAGGCGAGGCGGTCGGGGAGGAAGCGCATCCCGAAGAGGACGCGGTAGCTGGCGGCGAGGTTCCCGGCCACGCTCCAGAGCTGGCGGTCGGAGTTGAGCTCGGTGCCGTCGAAGTGGCCGGTGGAGGCCACCATGTTCTCCTTGTTGGTGAGGAAGAGCGCGGCCGGGCGGAGGAGCGACGCCAGCCCGTGCTCCACCGCCGCCGTGTTCCCCGCCTCGGCCGCCGCCCACGTCCAGTACGCGCTCACGAACGGCCAGAGCGCCGCGTTGTGGTACGACGGGATCTCCGGGATGTACGGCCAGAACACCGGCGCGCCGAACGCCACCAGCGGCGCGCGGGCGGAGACGACGGCCTGCCGTTCGGGACTCGCGACGCCGTAGATCGTCGCCAGCGCCTGTCCGAGCGCGTCGGCGCGGGGGGCGAGCGAGGGGAAGACGCGCCCGTAGCGGAAGGCGGCGTACCCCCCGCGCTCCGGCTGCCAGAGGTGCGCGTCGATCGCCGTCCGGATGCCCTCCGCGACCCTCGTCCACCGCTCCGACGGCTCGCCGAGCGCGTCCGCCATGTCGGCGAGGATGCGGTAGGTGGCGTGGTGGACGACGTTGGTCCCCAGCGCCGCCGAGCGGGCGATGTCGCGCGGCTCCATCCACCGCGGGTAGCTCTGCTCCCTCCAGTCCATGAACGACGTCTCGCCCATCACCAGCCCCGTCTCCGCGTCGAGCGCCGCGTGCAGGTCGGCCTCGGCCGAGCGGGCGATCACGTCGTACGCGCGCCGGAGCCAGCCGCGGTCGCCGGTCACCGCGTAGAGCTCCCACGCCGCCAGCGCCCACGTCATCCGGTCGGTGGAGACCGGCCACGAGCCGCCGGTCCCCGTGTCCTGGATGATCCGCCCGCCCGAGTCGACCTTCGCCTCCAGGCTCTTCCGCACCGCGTCCGGCGCGGCGACGGCCAGGGCGAGCACCGAGGCGTACGCCACGTCGCGCGTCCAGACGCCCGGCCACTTGGCCCCGGCGGAGAGCGCCCCGTCCTCCCGCACCAGCTGCGTCAGCTCTTCCAGCGACATCCGGTGGAGCGCGTCCACCAGCGGCTCGGGCGAGCGGAGCCGGGGGAAGGCGGAGAGGTCGGCCCGCCGCGTCCAGACGGCCCGACCGTCACCCGCGAGGGGGCGCGTGTACTGTGCTTCGACGGGGAGGACGAGCGTGTAGATGCCGTCGCCGTCCGCGTCCGTCAGCCGCGCGGGCGACCCCGGGTGGAGCGCGCGCGCGTCCCAGCTCAGCGGCTCCACGTCGCCGATGGCGTAGACGGCGTGGAAGTCGCGCGCGCGGATGGGCGGCCCTTGCGGCGGCGTGTACGCCCCCGTGCGCTCGAAGGCGCGCAGGACGTGGCGGAGGTCGAGGCGGATCGTCACCTCGGCCACGCCCTCCTCGCTGGTGGGATACGCCTCGGGGGTGGGGACGAAGGGCGGCTGCTCCTGGCCGAAGACGTAGACGGGGGAGACGATCTTCCCGCCCGTGGGCCGGACGTAGAGCGTGTGCTCCGTCCCCGACGGGAACTCGTTGTCCTGCCCGTCGAGGCTGAAGCGGAAGTGCATCTCGCGCCCGGCGCGCGGATAGGTGGAGACGACGGTGTCGCGCGAGAGGGCGACGGCCGTCCACCGCCCCTGCTGCACCGAGGTGCCGGTGACCGTGAACGCCTCCGAGCGGTACAGCGTCTGCGCCGACGCCGCGTCCGCCGCGCCGGCGAGCGTCGCGGCCCCGACGCAGAGCGTGCGGATGGGTCGGGTCATGGGAGGCGTCTTGGGGGAGGGCGGGAAGACCGGGACGGAGGGGAAGCGCGGGCCGGTCCCCATCCGATTTTGGAAGCTTTGCTGACGATCGCTGGAGATTACCCCCGCCCGGACGCCTCCGCAACATCGCCGCCCTGGAGGCGGACGACGGCGCCTTCGGCCGCCGAGCGCCGGGCCGCCTCCAGCACCTCGAGCCCGGCGACGGCGTCCATGGGGTCGACGGGCGGCGGGCCCCCGTAGCGGAGGGAGGCGGCGACGCCGGCGTAGAAGACGGGGTAGGCGCCCCGCTCGGTGGGGATGGGCATCCACGCCTCCTCCGCGCCGACCCGCCCCCACCGCTCCAGCGTCTCCTCGCCCCACCCGGGGCCGGGGCGCGCGCCCCCGCGGAGCGCCGCCTCCTGCACGTCGAGCCCGTGCTTCACGTACGCCGCCCGGCTCCCCAGCACGCGGAAGCGCGGCCCGTAGTCGGGCGCCACGAGGCTCGCCCACAGGTGCGAGCGGACGCCCGAGACGTGGGAGAGCGCCAGGTACGCGTCGTCGTCCGTTTCGACGCCGGGGCGCCGCCGCTCCACCTCCGCGTAGACCTCGCGGACGGGCCCGAAGAGGAGGAGCGCCTGGTCGACCAGGTGGCTCCCCAGGTCGTAGAGCACGCCCCCCGCCTCGGCCGGGTCGCCGCGCTCGCGCCACCCGCCCTTCGGCTCGGGCCGCCACCGCTCGAAGCGCGATTCGAAGCGGTGGACCGTCCCCAGCGCCCCCCCGGCGAGGAGGCGGCGGAGGGTGAGGAAGTCGCCGTCCCACCGGCGGTTCTGGAAGACGGTGAGGAGGAGGGCGCGCCGCCGCGCCTCCTCCACCAGCCCCCGCGCCTCCGCCGCCGTCGCCGCGAGCGGCTTGTCGACCACGACCGGGAGCCCCGCGCCGAGCGCCGCGCGGGCGAGGGGGACGTGCGTCCGGTTCGGCGAGGCGACGACGACCAGGTCGAGCCCGTCCGCGCGCTCCCACAGCCGCTCGGCGGAGCCGACCACCGCCGCCTCGGGATACGCGGCGCGGACCCGCGCGGCGCGCTCCGCGTCCGACGTCACCACCGCCGCCAGCCGCATCTCCGGCGTCGTCGCGATCAGCGGCGCGTGGAAGGCCTCGCCCGCCAGCCCGTACCCGATCAGCCCCACCCGCACCTCGCCCGAACCCGCCATCGCCGGCCCTCCCGTTCATCGTCTCGTCGCGCTCCCCATAAAAATGCCCGCATGGGCCGGGCCGGAGAGACGTGACGCGCGCGGCGCGAACGCGTATCCTTCCGCGGTGAACGCTCACCCGGGAGACGAGAGCATGGACGAGCTGGGAACGGAGTACCTGCGCGACGTGGCCGAGCGGCTGGCGGGGCTGCGGCGCAACGCCGAGCGCGCGGCGGCGCAGGTGGACGACCGCGCCTTCTTCGCCGCGCCCGACGCGGAGACCAACCCCATCGCGGTCAACATGAAGCACGTGGGCGGAAACCTGCGCTCGCGCTTCACCGACTTCCTCACCACCGACGGCGAGAAGCCCGACCGCGAGCGCGACGACGAGTTCGTCGCCGAGGGCGAGACGCGCGCCGGGGTGGAGGCGGCGTGGGCGCGCGGGTGGGAGGTGCTGGAGGCCACCCTCGCCTCGCTGGCCCCCGCCGATCTCCTCCGCACCGTCCACATCCGCGGCGAGGGGATGACGGCGCTGAGCGCCCTCAACCGCGCCCTGGCCCACCTGGCCCTCCACACCGGCCAGATCGTCCTGCTGGCCAAGCACTACGCCGGCCCCGCCTGGCAGACCCTCAGCATCCCCCGCGGCCAGTCGAAGACGTACAGGCCCTGACGGCGGGAGTCGTCGAAGTCGCTCAAAGTCTACATTGCGCCTGCGCCGTCCGCCGGCTCCGGGCGGAGCCGCGATTCAGCCGTTCGCCGCCAGGTGCTCGTCCAGCCGGTCGTAGCTCTGGCCCCAGCCCTCCTTCATCCCCGTCTCCAGCGCGCGGTCGCGGGCTTCCTTCGAGGGGTAGAGGACGGTGCTGACCGTCAGGGTGCGGCCGTCGGGGTGCTCGGTGAGGAGGAGGGTGTTGAGGGTCTCGGCCCAGTCGCCGCCCCAGCGCTCGGTGTTCACCAGGCGGTCGACGGGGGTGACCTCGCGATACTCGCCGGTCATCTCCATCTCCTCGCCGTCGTTCTTGCGCCAGACGAAGCGCCAGGCGCCGCCGGGGCGGAGGTCGATCTCGCAGACGGGCATCGTCCAGCCGTCGGGGCCCAGCATCCAGCGGGTGACGTGCTCGGGGCGGGTGAAGGCGTCCCACACCACCCGGCGCGGCGCGTCGAAGACCCGCGTGGCGACGACCTCGAGGTCGGTCGGCGTGGTGAACTCGGTGACGAGCCGGGCGTCATTCACGGTGGCCATCGTTCCCCTCCCGGGCTTGCATGGTTCGAAGGTACGCGTCCAGCCTCTCGTGGCTGGCGTCCCAGAAGCGGCGGTAGCGGTCCGCGTACGCGGCCACCTCCTTCAGCGGCGCCGCCTCCAGCGTGCACGGCCGCCACTGCGCGTCGCGGCCGCGGGAGATGAGCCCCGCGCGCTCCAGCACCCGGAGGTGCTTGGAGACGGCGGGGCCGCTCATGTCGAACGGCGCCGCGAGCTCCCCCACGGTGGCCGGCCCCGACGCCAGGCGCGCCAGGATGGCGCGGCGCGTGGGATCGGCCAGGGCGGCGAAGACGATGCTCAGCGGGTCGTCGGCCATCTTTATCTAACCTTATGGTTATCTAACCTGAAGGTTATTTAGCGGCGAGCCGCCCGGGTGTCAAGCCTTCCGGAAGGATCTCCGCCGCGTCCTTCGCTTCCGGCACGTTGACACCGCCGCGGAGCGGCCGGCACATTGGGCCCGGTCCCCCCGTCCGATTCCGCTCCCGCCGCCGCCCGCGCCATGGACTTCGAGCCGTCCGCCCGCTCCGCCGACTACCGCGACCGCGTCCGGCGCTTCGTGCGCGAGGCGGTGATCCCCGCGGAGGCGGCGTACGCCGAGGCGCTGCGCGCGAGCGGCGACGGGGCCGACTGGCGGCGGTGGCGGGTGCCGCCGGTGATGGAGTCGCTGAAGGCGCGGGCGAAGGCGGAAGGGCTCTGGAACCTCTTCCTTCCCGACGCGGAGCACGGAGCCGGGCTCTCGACGCTGGAGTACGCGCCGGTGGCCGAGGAGATGGGGCGGAGCGTCCTGGCGCCGGAGGTCTTCAACTGCAACGCGCCCGACACCGGCAACATGGAGGTCCTCCACCGCTACGGCTCGGCGGAGCAGAAGACGCGCTGGCTCGCTCCCCTGCTGGCCGGCGAGATCCGCTCGGTGTTCTGCATGACGGAGCCGGACGTCGCATCCTCCGACGCGACGAACATGGAGGCGACGGCGGTGGTGGAGGGCGACTCCGTCGTCGTCGACGGGCGGAAGTGGTGGTCGAGCGGGGCGGGGCACCCGAAGGCGAAGGTGGCGATCTTCATGGGGCGCACGCCGGACGGGGCGAAGGACCGGCACCACCAGCACTCCATGGTCCTCGTCCCCCTCGACGCGCCGGGGGTGGAAGTGCGCCGCATGCTCCCGGTCTACGGCGACTTCGACGCGCCGCACGGGCACGGCGAGGTGTGGTTCCACCGCGTCCGCCTCCCGCTCGGCGCGATCGTCGCGGGGCCGGGGATGGGGTTCGAGATCGCGCAGGGGCGGCTGGGGCCGGGGCGCATCCACCACTGCATGCGGTGCGTCGGCGCGGCGGAGCGGGCGCTGGAGCTGATGGTGGCGCGGGGGACGGCGCGCACGGCGTTCGGCCGGCCTTTGCTCGACCTGGGCGGGAACCGCGAGCGGGTGGCCGACGCGCGGATCGCCATCGACCAGGCGCGGCTGCTGACGCTGTACGCGGCGTGGAAGCTGGACGCGCTGGGGCCGATGGGCGCCATGGCCGAGATCGCGGCCATCAAGGTCGTCGCGCCGAACGTCCTCCAGAAGGTGGTCGACGACGCCATCCAGCTCCACGGCGGCGCCGGCGTCTCGCGCGACGACACGCCGCTGGCCGGCTTCTTCGCCCAGGCGCGGGCGCTGCGCATCGCCGACGGGCCCGACGAGGTGCACCGGGCGGTGATCGCGCGCGCGGAGCTGGCGCGGCACGGGCACCGGGAAGGGAGGGGGCGATGAGCGGGCGGCGCGTCTTCGTCACCGGCGGCGCCAGCGGGCTGGGGCGGGGACTGGCCGAGCGCTACGCCCGCGCCGGGTGTCGCGTGTGCGTCGGCGACATCCACGACGCGCGGGGCGCCGAGACGGCCGCCGCGCTGGGCGGCGAGGCGTTCTACCTCCGCTGCGACGTGCGGCGCGAGGAGGAGCTGCGGGCGGCGGCCGACGCGCTCCAGGCGCGGTGGGGCGGGGTGGACGTGGTGGTCAACAACGCGGGGGTGGCGGGGGCGGGGGCCATCGAGGAGGTGACGGTGGACGACTGGCTCTGGATCCTCGACATCAACCTCCTGGGCGTGGTGCGCGGGTGCCGCGTCTTCACCCCCGTCTTCAAGCGGCAGGGCGGCGGCCACTTCGTCAACGTGGCCTCCATGGCGGGGCTCCTCGACGTGCCGCTGATGAGCAGCTACAACGCCAGCAAGGCGGCCGTGGTGTCGCTCTCGGAGACGCTGCAGAACGAGCTGGAGCCCTTCGGCGTGCGCGTCAGCGTCGTCTGCCCCTCTTTCTTCCGCACCAACCTCCACGAGTCGATGCGCACCGGCGACCCCGGCCTCCGCCACGCGGTGGAGCGCCTGCTGGAGCGCGCGCCGATCCCCGCGGAGGAGGTGATCGACCGGATCTTCGGCGCGGTGGAGGCGGGGGAGTTCTACGTCCTCCCGCACCCGCTGGGACGGCGGGCGTGGCGGCTCAAGCGCGTCCTCCCCCGCGGCGCGTACCGCAAGCTGATGACGAAGGAGATGGCGCGGATGCGGCGCGCCTCCCGCCCCGCGGACGGAGGGTGAGGGCGTGGCGGAGACGCGGACGGGAGGGACGCGCCCCGGCGAGGCGCTGGACGCGGCGGCGGTGGACGCCTGGCTCAAGGGCCGGGTGCCGGGGCTCGAAGGCGCCCCCGAGGTCACGCAGTACTCGGGCGGGGCGTCGAACTGGACCTATCGCCTCAAGTATCCCCGCCACGACTTCGTCCTCCGCCGCCCGCCCGCGGGGACGAAGGCGAAGAGCGCGCACGACATGGCGCGCGAGTTCAACGTGCAGCGCGCGCTGAAGCCCGCGTACCCGGTCGTCCCCACGATGGTGGCGCTCTGCCAGGACCCGGCGGTGATCGGGGCCGACTTCTACGTGATGGAGCGCGTCGCCGGGCTCATCCCCCGCGCGCGGATGCCGGAGGGGGCGCGGCTGGACGCGGCGGGGAACCGGCGGCTCTGCCTGAACGTCGTCGACAAGCTGGTGGAGCTCCACCGGGTCGACCCGAAGGCCGTCGGCCTCGACGCGCTCGGGCGCGGCCCCGGCTACCCGCGCCGCCAGGTGGAGGGATGGTCGGACCGGTACGAGAAGGCGCGGACGTGGAACGTGCCGCGCTTCGGGCGGGTGCGCGCGTGGCTGCGCGACCACGTCCCCGACGACGCGGCCGCGTGCGTGATCCACAACGACTGGCGGCTCGACAACGTCGTCCTCGCGGAAGACGAGCCGACGCGCGTGGTGGGCGTCCTCGACTGGGAGATGGCGACGGTGGGCGACCCGCTGATGGACCTGGGGAGCGCGCTGGCGTACTGGGTGGAGGCGGGCGACGACGCGGTGATGCGGGCGACGCGCCGCCAGCCGACGCACCTCCCGGGGATGCTGACGCGCGCGGAGGTGGTGGAGGCGTACCTGGAGCGCACCGGGCTGAAGCCGGAGCGGTGGGCGTTCTACGAGGTCTTCGGGCTCTTCCGCCTGGCGGTGATCGCGCAGCAGATCTACTACCGCTACCACCACCGCCAGACGCGCAACCCCGCCTTCCGCCACATCTGGCTCCTGATCCACTACCTCCACTGGCGCTGCCGCCGCCTCGTCCGCGCGGGCGGCTGACCTTGCCCGTCGGGGGGCCGCGCCTACCTTCGGGGGATGGAACCGATGTCCCCCCTCTACACGGCCGACCTCTTCCCCCCGCTCTACGGTGAGCTGGAGGCGCTCCTGGGCGGCCTCGCCCCGGACGACTGGGAGCGGCCCACCCTCGCGGGCGCGTGGCGGGTCCGCGACGTGGTGGCGCACCTGCTGGACGGCGACCTCCGCAAGCTCTCGGCGTACCGCGACGGGCACCTCCCTCCGCCCCCGGCGCCGATCCGGAGCTACGGGGAGCTGGTCGGGTTCCTCGACGCCCTGAACGCGGAGTGGGTCGGCGCCGCCCGGCGGCTCAGCCCCCGCCTCCTGGCCGAGCTCCTCGCGTTCACCGGGCCGCGCGTCTGCGAGGTCGTCGCCGCGCTCCCTCCGCACGAGCGGTCGCTCTTCTCGGTGGACTGGGCGGGGGAGGCGGAGTCCGAGAACTGGCTCGACACCGGGCGCGAGTACACCGAGCGGTGGCACCACCAGATGCAGATCCGCGACGCGGTGGGCGCGCCGGGGCTGCTGGAGCGCCGCTGGCTCCATCCGCTCCTCGACCTCTCGTTCCGCGCGCTTCCCCACGCCTACCGGGCGGCGGACGCGCCCCCGGGGACCGCCGGCGCCGTGACGGTAAGCGGCGAGGCGGGGGGGACGTGGTCGCTCGTCCGCGAAGAGGCCCGGTGGCGGCTCCATCGCGGCCGCGCACCGGCGGCGGCGGCCGGGGTGACGCTCGACCCGGACTCCGCCTGGCGCCTCCTCTACAACGCGCTCCCCGCGGCCGAGGCGCGGCGGCGCGCGCGGGTCGAGGGCGACGCCTCGCTCGCCGAGCCGCTGTTCGCCGCGCGCTCCGTGATGGTCCAGGCGGGCGGGGCGCCGGAGGCCCGCCCCTCCGGCGACCGCTGAGTGAGTGGTCCTGAGTCCTGAGTTCCAAATCCTGAGTTGTCGGATCGATGTCTTCTGTGCAGTTCAGGACTCAGGACTCAGGACCTGGAAATCGACAGGGCTTTCGAGCACCCACTCAGCCCTTCCCGCCGATCCGGCCGAGCCACGCCTTCGCCGCGTCGCCCACTTCGTCGAGCACCTGGGCGTCGGTGCGGCCGGACGACTTGAGGACGTGGAACGAGTGGTCGGCGCCCTCCAGCCAGTGCATCGTCCAACCGGCCGTCACCGTCTCCAGCGCGCGCTCCATGAGCTCGCGGGTGCAGAGCCCGTCGCGGGTGCCGTTGAAGCAGAGGACGGGGACGCGGATGCGCGGGAGGTGCTCGTCGCGGAGCTTGCCGGGCTGCCCGGCGGGGTGGAGCGGGTAGGCGAGGAGGAGGAGCCCGTCGGCCTCGAAGCCGTCGGCCGCCAGCATGGAGGCCGCCCGCCCGCCCATCGACCGCCCGCCGATCAGGAGCACGTCGGGCCGCAGCTCGTCGCGGATGCGGGCGACGACGGCGGAGACGGTGTCCATCAGCTTCGGCATGGGGTCCGGGCGCCCCGACCCCTTCTGTTTGTACGGGAAGTTGAAGCGGACGACGCCGATCCCCCGCGCGCGGAGCGCCCCGGCCACCGCCACCATCCCCTTGTCGCCCATGTGCCCGCCCGCCCCGTGCGCGCAGGCGAACACCACGCGCGGCCCCTCGCCCTCCGCCGCCTCGTAGACCGCGCTCACCTCGCCGTCTCCCACCGGCACCCGCCACTCGACGCTTTCCACGGTCCGCCTCCCATCCTCTGGTCTCGTCGTTGGAGCAGAGATCCTGGCACGATCGGATGAAAGATGGGTGTCGAGCCCGGTTCCCGCGATGGTGGGGGGCGCCATGATACCAGTCGCCGCGAACCATCGTGCAGCGGCGGTTCCGGCGCTCGGCTTCTCCAGGATGACATCGGAGGGTACCCGATCCGATACGGGATCGGGGATCGGAAGGTGCTTCGGAGAGATCCGGGCCCGGAGACCGGCCACCCGGCGAGGCGAGTAGATTCCTCACCCGTTCCTCGTTCGGAATGACAGGCTGGGGGCTTCTGTCGGATCGACCGCTCTCCAGGATCCTCCCGGTCCCGCATCCCCGCCTTGCGGCGATCGTCTTTGTTGTGTAAAGTACTTTCGATCGAGGAGATCTTCCTCGCTCCCCGCGCCCACTCTCCCCCCTCGGACGAAATCAGGAAACGGCCATGGAGCTGCGCATCCGCGACGTGTCGAAGACCTACCCCAACGGCGTGCAGGCGCTGAAGGACGTGACCCTCACGGTCCCGGCGGGGATGTACGGGCTGCTCGGGCCGAACGGCGCGGGGAAGTCGACGCTGATGCGCATCCTGGCCACGCTCCAGGAGCCGGACGCCGGCACCATCCACCTGGGCGACATCGACGTGGTGCGGCGGAAGGACGCCGTGCGGCAGACGCTGGGCTACCTCCCGCAGGAGTTCGGCGTGTACCCCAAGGTGAGCGCGGAGGAGCTCCTCGACCACTTCGCGCTGCTGAAGGGGATCGGCGAGCGCCGGGCGCGCAGGGAAGTCGTGGAGGCGCTCCTCCGGCAGACCAACCTGTGGGAGGTGCGGAAGCAGAAGCTGGGCGGCTACTCGGGCGGAATGAAGCAGCGCTTCGGCGTGGCCGTGGCGCTCCTGGGGAACCCGAAGCTGCTCATCGTCGACGAGCCCACGGCGGGGCTGGACCCGGCCGAGCGCGTGCGCTTCCTGAACCTGCTGAGCGAGCTGGGCGAGAACAGCGCCGTGATCCTCTCCACGCACATCGTGGAGGACGTCTCGGAGCTGTGCACCCGGATGGCCATCATCGACCGGGGCGAGATCCTCCTGGAGGCCGAGCCGCTCGGCGCCATCGAGGGGATGCGGGGGCGGATCTGGCGGAGCGTGGTCGAGCGGAGCGCGCTGGCGGAGGTGGAGCGGGCGCACGCGGTGATCTCGACCAAGCTCCTCGGGGGGCGCACCGTGGTGCACGTCTACGGCGACGCGGCGCCCGGCCCCGGCTTCGAGCCCGCCGAGCCCGACCTCGAGGACGTCTACTTCAGCACGATGGCCGGGCACATCGGCCGGCGCCGCGCGCGGGCGGAGGTCGCGGCATGAAGCTCCTGGGGATCTTCCGCTTCGAGCTCGCCTACCAGCTCCGCCGCCTCTCCACCTGGCTCCCGTTCGCGGCCCTGGCCGTCGTCGCGTTCCTCTTCGTCCGGGAGAACGTCGTCGCCGACGAGCTCTACGCCGACTTCTTCGCCAACTCGCCCTTCGTCATCGCGGTCGTCACCGTCTTCTGCTCCCTCTTCTGGCTCCTGGTGGCCGCGGGCGTCGCCGGCGAGGTGGCGGCGCGCGACGTGGAGACGGGGATGCACCCCCTCACCTACACCGCGCCCGTCACCAAGGCCGAGTACCTGGGGGGACGCTTCCTCGCCGTCTTCGCGATCAACGCGCTGATCCTCCTGGCCGTGCCGCTGGGCGTGATCCTCGCCGTTTACGCGTCCGGCCTGGACGCCGCGATCATCGGCCCCTTCCGGCCGGCCGCCTACCTCGCGGCCTACGGCTTCTTCGCGCTCCCGAACGCGCTGCTGGGCACGGCGGTCCAGTTCGCGTGGGCGACGCTGGGGCGCCGGGCCATCGCCAGCTACGTGGGGAGCGTGATGCTCTTCGGGGTGGTCTACGGTGGGATCTTCGCGGTGATGTACTTCCTCCAGCGGCGGGAGTACGCGGAGCTCCTCGACGCCTTCGCCCACCTGACCATCGTCGACCTGACGCTGACCTGGACGCCGGTCGAGAAGAGCACGCGCCTGGTGGGGCTGGAGGGCCCGCTCCTCCGGAGCCGCCTCCTCTGGCTCGGCGTCGCCCTGGGGACGCTCGCGCTCACCTACGCCCGCTTCCGCTTCGAGCACCTGGCCGTCCGCCCCTGGTGGGGCCGCCTCGCTCGGCGGCGGGAGGCGCACGCCCCCACGCCGTCGGCCGGGGGCATCGCGACGAGCCCGATCTCCGTCCCGCGGGTCCGGCAGAGCTTCGGCTTCGCGACGCGCGCGCGCCAGACGCTGGCCATCGCCTGGGTCTCGTTCCGGACGATCGCGAAGAGCCGGGGCGGGCTGATCGTGACCGCCCCCATCGCGCTCGTCGCGGTGATGATCCTGCCGGAGCACATGCACAGCATGGGCACGCCGCTCCTCCCCCGGACCGAGTACGTCCTCACCTTCCTGACGGCGTCGCTGACCAACCCCATCACGCCGTGGGTGATCATCCCCATGCTCACCCTCCTCTGGGTGGGGGAGCTGGTCTGGCGGGAGCGGGAGGCCGGCCTGGGCGAGATCACCGACGCGGCGCCGGTGCCGGAGTGGGTCCCCTTCCTGGGCAAGTTCCTGGGGCTGGGCCTCGTCCTCGCCGTGTGGATGGCCGTGCTGATGGCGATCGGGATCGCCATCCAGGTGAGCCAGGGCTATCACCGGTTCGAGATCGGGCTCTACCTGAAGGTCCTCTTCGGGCTCCAGCTCCCCGAGTACCTCCTCTTCGCCGTCCTCGCGCTGGTGGTGCAGGGGCTGGCCACCCAGAAGTACGTCGGCCACTTCGTGGCGCTCATCGTCTACGCCTTCATCCTCTTCGCCGCCCGGCTGGGGATCGAGCACAACCTCCTCGTCTACGGGTCGGCCCCGGACTGGTACTACACGGACATGCGCGGCTTCGGCCCCTCGCTGGGGCCGTGGCGGTGGTTCATGGCCTACTGGGCCGCGTGGGCGCTCCTCCTCGCGGTGGGGGCGTGGCTCCTCTGGGTGCGGGGGCTGGAGCGGCGCCCGCGGGTGCGGCTGAAGCTGGCGCGGGGCCGGCTCACGCGGCCGACGGCGGCGGTCGCCGCGGCGGCGGCGGGGCTCGTCGTCGCGCTGGGCGGGTTCATCTTCTACAACACCAACGTGCTGAACACGTACCGGAGCGGCTCCGACCTCCTGGAGCTGCGCGCCGAGTACGAGCGCCGCTACGGGCGGTACGCGGGCGTTCCGCAGCCCCGCCTGGCGGCGGCCCGGCTGCGCGTCGAGATCCACCCCCGGCGGCGGGCGGCGGAGATCCGCGGCACCTACCACCTGGTGAACAACACGGCGGGGCCGATCGACTCCATCCACCTGGCCCCCGCCCCCAGCGTCCGGACCGAATCGGTCGTCTTCGACCGGCCGGCCCGGCGCGTGAACGCGGAGGACGGGCTCTGGCACCACGTCTACGCGCTGGAGGCGCCGCTCCAGCCCGGCGACTCGGTGCGGCTCCACTTCGCGGTGCGCCTGGCGCCGCGCGGCTTCCGGAACGGGGCCTTCGACCCGGTGATCTCGGTGACGGAGAGCAGCACCTACTTCCGGAGCCAGGACGTCCTCCCCGAGATCGGCTACCAGGCCGCCCGCGAGCTCCTGAAGCCCGGCGAGCGGCGGGAGCACGGGCTCCCCGCCCGTCCCGTCCTCCCCACCCTCGCCGACGCGGAGGCGGGCCAGGACGTCACCGGCGCCACGGGGATGGTCGCCGCCGAGCGGATGGACTTCGAGGCGGTGGTGGGGACCGACGAGGACCAGACGGCCGTCGCGCCGGGGGTGCTGCGCCGCGCGTGGACGGAGGGCGGGCGCCGCTACTTCCACTACGCCACCGACGCCCGCATCGGGTCGTACGCCTTCTTCTCCGCCCGCTACGCGGTGCACGAGGAGGTCTGGACCCCTCCGTCGGGTGCCGGGGAGCCGGTGACGATCCAGGTCTACCATCATCCGAAGCACGCCGCGAACCTCGACCGCATCCTCCGGAGCGTGCGCGGCTCGCTGGACTACTACACCCGCGCGTTCGGCCCCTACCCGCACGGACCCGTCCTCCGGCTCGTCGAGAACCCCGGGCGCGGGATGGGGGCGCACGCCGAGGCGACCACCATCGACTACACGGAAGGGTTCTCCCGCTTCAGCCCGGAGCAGGACCCGCGCGGCTTCGACATGCCGTTCGCGATCATCGCGCACGAGATGGCGCACGAGTGGCAGGTTCCCCACGCCTTCGCCGAGGGCGCCCCGCTGCTGTCCGAGAGCTTCGCCTGGTACGGGGCGATGCAGGTGGTGGAAGCGGCCTACGGGCGCGAGCACCTGGAGCGGCTCCGGCGCTTCTTCCGGCAGCCGTCCCCCATCCCGCCCATCCGCCAGTCCGTCCCGCTGCTGCGGGCCATGGACCCGTACGCCGCCTACCGCAAGGGCCCCTTCGCGCTGTTCGCGATGAGCGAGGCCATGGGCGAGGAGCGCGTCAACCTGGCGTTCCGGCGCCTGATCGAGCCGCACCGCGCGGCGGAGCTCCCCGGGGCGACCTCCCTCGACCTCTACCGCGAGCTCCAGGCGGTCACGCCGGACTCGCTCCGCCCCCTCCTGCACGACCTCTTCGCGGCGAACACCTTCTGGGAGCTGGCGACGGAGCGCGCCACGGCGAAGCGGACCCCGGCGGGCGCCTGGGAGGTGACGCTCCGCGTGAAGGCGCGCAAGGTGACCGTCGACCCCGCGGGGGTGGAGACGGAGGTGCCGATGGACGAGTGGGTGCCGATCGGGGTCTATGCCCCCACCGAGCAGGGGGCGGACTTCGGCGAGACGCTCTACCTGCGGAAGCACCGCATCCGCTCCGGCCCGCAGACGATCACGGTGACGGTGCCGAAGCAGCCGTCCGACGCCGGGATCGACCCCTACGTCGTGCTGATCGACACGGAGCGGTTCGACAACGTGGAGGAGGTGGAGATTGAGAGCTGAGATGCCCGTGACGAGCGCATGCACGCCGGCCCGCTCTCGATCCGGCGGGGTGCCCGGCGGTGCCGGCCTTCTGGAAGTGCCTGCGAGCGGGAGCGCGGGGGCCGACTTCGTCGATCGAGCCTCCATCGTGCGGAGGATCTGGGGAGACGGAGACATGGTGCTCCTCGTCTTCGCCGGCTCCGCCGCCGAGTTCGCGCTCAACCGCGCGGTCGACTGGCTGTTCTTCACCGGGAAGCTCCCGGCCGACCCCATCGGCCGGCTCTTCTCCACGGCGGGCTACGCGCAGGGGATCGTCTTCGCCGACGCGTCGACCGCCGCGCGCACGCTGGCGCGGATCCGGGCGGTCCACGAGGCGGTCGAGCGCGAGCGGGGGCAGCGCATCCCGGACTGGGCCCACCGCGACGTGCTCTACATGCTCATCGACTACTCGGAGCGGGCCCACGAGACGTTCGCGCGGCCGTTGAGCGCGGACGAGCGGCGCGAGCTCTACGACGTGTTCCACCGGGTGGGCACCGGCCTGGGAATCCCCGGCCTCCCGCCGACGTACGCCGGATGGAGGGCCGACCGCGAGCGCCACCTGCGCCGCGACCTGGCGCGCGGCGAGGGCACGGACGCGCTGTACGCCCAGTACCGGAAGCACCTCGGCGCCTGGCGGTATCCCCTCCTGCTGCGGCTCCAGGCGGTCCTGACGCCCGAGCACGTGCGGGGCCTGCTGGGGCTGAAGCGCGCGGCGTGGCTGCGCCCTCTGCTCCGCTTCTATCCCGTCCTGGTCCGCGCCGGACTCCGCTCGCTCATCCAGCGGCTGCTCATGCCGTCGACGTATCTCGCCGCCGTGCGGGGCCTGGATCATCGCGCGCCAAGTCCTCCGGAGCCGCGTGACTCCCTGGCCGGAGACGCTCCGCGTGCAGCCGCGTGCAAGGTGCTGGTCGACCCCGGGCGTTGAGCCCGCAGTGCCGATGGATGACCGATATGGATGCAGAGCGGGAGCTCTGACTCCGAGCCGGCCGGGGTTGCGTACGGTTCAGGACGAAATTCGGGAACGACGATTGCGGTTGGATCCACCGATCACCGCGAGAGCTGGCTGCTCTCGCAAATCGATCGTCCTCGTTCGATTGGAGGACCTCATGAAGAAGCTGCGCCTCACGGTGGACGACCTGCGGGTGGACACGTTCGTCACCGCCGAGTCCATCGACCCGAGGGGGACGGTGCACGGCCACATATCCTGCCGGTGCACGAACGCCCAGGGAGGCACGTGCGGCGGCGGCGCCAGCTGCAACGGGGGCGCGACCTGTGACACGGATTGCAGCGGGATCACGTACGTGGACTCGTGCCCGTGCGAGCCGGAGACCGTGTACGACCCTTCGTGCGACTACACGTGCGTGGAAACCTGCCACACGCAGTGCGTCGCCTGCACCGGCGCCTGGTGCTGACGCAAGTCGCGGGTGAACGGCGCGGGAGCCGGGGGCGCTCAGCGAGCAGCGTATCTCCGACGCCCGTGCGCGCGGCACGTTCCACAGAGGGATGAATCGAGGACGCGGAGACTCCCGGTCTCCGCGTCCTCTCCGCTCCGTAGTCCGCGCCGCGGCCGAGCCGATCGCGTCGACCCGCTTGCGCAGGACCGGCGATTCCGGTCTACTTCGCCAGTCGTCAGGCCTCCCCCGACACCGCCGACCGGGACGTCGTGACGTTCGCCGAGCTTCCGCCCGAGATCCGCGCCGTCGCGGCCGCCCTGCGGGACCTCGACGCGCCGTGGGCGGTCGCCGGCGGTGGGCGCTCGACCTGGCGCTCGGGCTGCCCCGGACACGCCCGGGCTCCGCGGCTGGCTGAGGAATTGCTCCGGCCCGCGAGGCCGCGCATCGCTTCGAGCCTCACCCCCACCCCCGCACCCCTGGACCCGAGGTTCATGTCAGAGGACCAATCCCCCGCCTGGATGCAGGCACTGCTGCCGTACGTCGAGCGCGGCGACTACCGGGTCCCGCTCAAGGTCCCCATCCACATGCCCAGCGGCCGCATGGTCGCCGACGTGGCCGGCGTGTACCTGCGCCTGCCGCGGTGGGAGGGCGCCCCGTTCGCGGACGACTTCGGCAAGAAGGCGGCGGGGATGGTGGAGCTGGACGGCGAGCACCTGTTCGCCGAGCTGGCGGTGCTGCGGCTCCTGGAGCGCGAGGGGTGGAGCGGGCGGTGGGTGAACACCTACAGCGCCAAGGGCGAGGTGTGGAAGTACCTCACCCGCTGGGACGACGTCCCCCGCGCCGACCAGCGGAACCGCGTGATCGAGGACGAGGACCCGCGGGTCGTCCTCGCCGGGGTGGCGCGGCGGGCCAAGAAGCGCTACGCCGGGTGCTGGGACGTGTACGCCTGGCGCGGCGACGACTTCGCCTTTCTCCAGACCAAGCGCGGCGCGCCGACGGCGAAGGCGGAGCTGGGAGCGGCCCAGGCCGAGTGGCTGCACACGGCGCTGCTCTTCGGAGACCCCCGGATCACGCTGGCGTCCTTCGCCGTCGTGCACTGGGACTATCGCTGACCTCGTACCCGAGCGTCCGGAGCGCGCCCGTTCGAGCCGCCCCGGACCGGCCCCCCCCGCCGCACGAAAGGACGACCCGATGAGCGTCGCCACCGAGGCACGGGCCCTCATGGAGCGGCTCGACGGCGGCCGGCCCCTGAACACCGAAATCCGGGCGATCGCGAAGAAGGAGGGGAAGAACCCGGAGCTCGCGGCCTACCTCTGGAAGAACGGCGGGTTCGGCTCCCGGATGCTGTCGCTGCTCCTCCTGGACCTCAAGACGGTCGACGTCGCGCACATCGAGAGGATGATCGCGGACCTCGAAGACACGGACGGGAAAGAGCAGTCGCAGCTGCTCGACTGGCTGATCGCGAACGTGATCATGAAGAAGGCGGCGCTGAAGGACGCGACGGCGAAGTGGCGCGACGATCCGTCGGCGCTGAAGCAGCGGGTGTTCTGGTCGGTGCAGGCGCGGTCGGTCCGGGCGGAGGACCACGCCCACAACGAGCGGCTGCTGGAGCACATCGAGCGGGAGCTGGCCGGGGCGGGCGAGAAGGTCCAGTGGAACATGAACTGGTGCGCGGCGCAGCTCGGGATCGCGGACGAGCGCCTGCGGAGCCGGTGCGTCGCGCTGGGGGAGAGGCTGGGGCTCTACCGCGACTACGTCGTCTCGAAAGGGTGCACCTCGCCCTATCTCCCGATCTGGATCGGGAGCGTCGTGGCGAAGAAGGCGCAGGCCTGAGGGGAGGGACGAAGAAGATCTCCGTCGATGCGGAAGGGCGGTCGCGATGGAGATTCGACTGCCGCGTGGCGGACTCGGCCCCGATCGGGAGGTTGATGATGGCGGATGCTTCCGGAAGACCTTACGTGCCCGCGGCGGGCAAGCACTGGCGGCTGCCGCTCTACGACCTGATGGCGAAGGTGCTGGGGGCCGACGCGGCGCGGAGGGTGCTCGTGGAACAGGCCGCCTGCCGCGCCGGCGACCGCGTCCTGGAGATCGGATGCGGGACGGGGAGCCTGCTCGTGGCGGTCCAGCGGTCGCAGCCCGGGGCGGAGGTGGTCGGGCTCGACCCCGATCCCGCCGCCCTCGCCATCGCGCGGCGCAAGGCGGAGCGCGCGGGGGTACGGGTCCAGACGGACGAGGGCTACGCGGACGAGCTTCCGTACCCCGACGCCTCGTTCGACCGCGTCCTCTCCTCGTTCATGTTCCACCACCTGCCGCGCGCGGCGAAGGAAGCGTCGATGCGCGAAGCGCGGCGCGTGCTGAAGCCGGGCGGCCGCTTCCACATGGTCGATTTCGGCGGTCCCGGGGCTCGCAGGCGCGGCTTCCTCGGCCACCTGATCCACGCCGACCGCCACCTGAAGGACAACGCCGAAGACCGCGTCCTCGCCCTGATGCGCGAAGCGGGGCTGCCGGATGCGCGGGTCCTCGCCCGCCGCCCCTCCCCCCTCGGCAGCGCCGTCTACTACCAGGCGACCGTGCCCCCGGCGTGATCCGCCGCCGGCCGCGTCAGCGCTCCTGGAGGAGGATCGTGACGTCCCGGGTGTAGCCCGCCGCGGTGAGGTGCAGCGGGGCGCTGATGCCGCCGACGGTGGTGTAGCTCCCCTGGAAGGTGCCCTGGACGGCGCGGCCTTCGAAGGTCATCCCGCTGACGGTGAGCGAAAGCTGCGGACGCTGGAAGGTGCCGGTCACGGTGATGGGCACCGTGCCGGGGGCCGCCGCCTCCTTCATGGTGCCGCTCCCCGAGACGGTGTTCCCCGCGCCCTCCTGGAGCTGGAAGTCCAGCGTGAGCGCCGCCGAGGTCCCGGTCCACGGGCCCGACACCGACCGAAGCTCCCTCTCCAGCTCGTCCTCGATGTCCTCTCCGGCGGGCCAGAAGCAGGCTCCGGCGGCCAGCGTGAGGGCGAGCAGCCCGACGAGACGGGGAAAGCGCATCGAGTACCTCCAGTGGTGAGACGGCGACATCGTACGGTGGCAACGCAGGGTAGCCGTGAGGGGGCGTCCGGACAAGAAACACGTGTGTCGGCGCTCGCCGCCGTCTGGCAAAGTACGTTGCGTACCTATCCTTCACCCAGGAAGAACGATGACCACGGACGACACGACCCGGGACGCCGGCCGGAGGCTGAAGGTGCACAGGCTGCTGTCGGTGCTGACCATCGTGACCGGCGTCGTGCTGATGATCTTCATGATCTCCACGGAGAGTGAGCCCGGCGCCATACCCTTGCTGCTGATCGTACTGGGCACTGGATGGTACTTCGTCACGCGGGCCCGGATCCGGTCGCGTCACGGGTAACCCCGCCCATGCTCGGCCGGTTCGTCGGGACGGAACCGACACGCATCCCGAATCCGGCAAAGCAATCTCACGCGGAGACGCGGAGGCGCGGAGAGACCTTCTCCCGTGTCTCCGCGTTTCCGCGTGAGTCCCATTCTTTTGCGCGGATCTGGCACGAGGGGGCCGACGGCGGGGGCTGACGTTCCGCTCCGGCGCCGCCGATCCTCCTGTCCGCGCGTTCGGCTCCGCGGCTCGGCTACCGCGGGCGGGCCTTCGGCTGGAACAGCTCGACGACGTTCCCGGAGGGATCTTCCACGAGGAGCTGGGCGCCGCCCTGGCCCTCCACCAGATCGCCGCGGAAGCGGGCCCCCGCCTCCCGGAGCGCGCCCCGGAGCACGTCCAGCGCCTCGACCTCGAGCTGGAAGCGGTTCCAGCCGCCGGGCTCCGGCGCCCCGCCGGCCCGTCCGGCTCCCCCGGCGCCGGGCGCGTTCAGGAGGAGGCGCAGGTCGCCCCGCGTCAGCGCCGCGAAACCGGGCGCCGGGTGCATCTCCACCTCGAAGCCGAGGAGATCCCGGTAGAACCCGATCGCGCGCTCCACGTCGTCGACGATGTAGCGGATGGCCGCCATGAGATCCTCCTCCGTCCAGGGGACTTGTGAAACGCTTACGTTCTACATCTTAAAACGAAACGCTACCGTTTTACAAGTCCTCCGTCCCCGGCTACCTTGAAGCCATGGACCCTCGTATTCAGCGGACCCGGGACGCCGTGCTTCCAGCGACGCTCTCCGTGCTGGCGGAGCGCGGCTTCGCGAGCTTCACCATGGAAGCGGTGGCGGAGGCGGCGGGTGTCGCCAAGAGCACCGTCTACCGGTACTGGCCGACGCGGATCGCCCTGCTGCGGGACGCGCTGGAGGGGCTGAACCGCCAGCCGGACGTGCAGATCGAGGCAGGACCGGCTCGGGCACGGATCGAGCGGCTGCTGGAGCACCTCGCGGCCGCGCTTTCCGATTCGCTCCTCTCCGCGTGCATTCCCGCCCTCGTCGAGGCCGCGGAGCGCCATCCGGAGGTGGCCGGGTTCCTCCACCAGTACAGCGACCGCCGCCGGTCGGCGCTGACCGCCGTCCTCCGCCAGGGGATCGAGGACGGAGAGCTCCCCGCGCACCTCGACCCGGAGCTCTCGGCGCTGGCGCTCTCCGGGCCGATCTTCTACCGCCGGCTCATGACGGCGACCCCTTTTCCGATCGCCGACGTCCGCGCCCTCTTGCGTCAGGTGCTGGGGCCGGGGTAGCCCCTCCGTCGCTCATGCCCGATCCATAAGAACGATGGCCTCACACAGAGGCACAGAGGCACAGAGGCACAGAGGGATTTCTCTGTGCCCCTGTGCCTCCGTGTGACACTGAAGTGGGTCGTCGGCTTCCACCCGGCTCGCGGACGCGCGCTCAGCGCTCGCGCGGGGGGCGCGCGAAGAGGACGCGGAGGGCGGCGATGAGGCCGAAGAAGAGCCCCACGCCGCCGCCGACCATGGCGCCGAAGAGCGCCGTGAAGACGACGTCGCCGCCCTGCGAGGCGGCGAAGAAGCCGCCGCCGATGGCGCCCAGCACCCCCCACAGGATCACGTTGCGCACCACCGCCAGGAAGGCGAGGAAGAGGCGCACGGCCATGCCGGCGCCCGTCACCACGTAGGGGCCGATCTCCTCGGCGCGCTCGCGGAAGACGTCGCGCGGGTCGCGCCCG
>DATACF010000329.1:0-2348 GCA_036259235.1 Longimicrobium sp.
GTCCCTCTCCCGTAGTTCGGGAGAGGGACAGGCGGCGAGCCGCCAGGGTGAGGGTCCGCGCCGCAGGCGCCCCGCTGTTCTGGAAGCCCGGGGGTTCCGCGCGACGTCAGTCGTCGTGTCCGGGCCTCCGCATCTTCTTGATCGCGGAGCGGTGCTTCTTCTCCGACAGCCGGGCTTCCTTCGATGCCCTGGAAGGCCGCGTCTTCTTCCGGGCCTTGGGGACGACGAGGGCCTGGCGGACGATCTCGACGAATCGGCCGGTGACGGCTTCCTTGTTCTGGTGCTGGCTGCGGTGGTCGCTGGCGGCCAGCAGGAGGACGCCCTCGCCGTTGATCCGGTTGGCGAGCTTCTCCCGGATCCGCGCGCGCTGCTCGTCGTTCAGCGACGGGGAGGCGCCGACGTCCCACGCCAGCTCGACGCGCGTCGACGAGGTGTTGACGTGCTGGCCGCCCGGGCCCCCCGAGCGCGTCGCGCGGAAGGTGAGCTCCGCGCGGGGGACCCACAGCGAGTCGTTGATCGCAAGCACGCCGTCGTCGCTCATCCGTCCGTCGTTCCGTTCGTGGGAGTCCGGGAAGTTCGCCGCCGCCCTCGCCGCGGCGGCGGGACGCCGTAATATATAGGGCGGCGGGCGGCGGCGGGGCACGCCATTCGCAAGAGCCCGGCCGCTCCACGGACCCCTCCACTCCAGGCGACGGCGCCGGACGACAAGGCAGGAAGACGGATGCGCGAGACGAACCCCGACCTCCCCCGCCCCCCGGTGCGGGCGGCCACCCCCCGGCACTACCACCTGATCGGCATCGCGGGGACCGCCATGGCCTCGCTGGCCGGGCTCCTCCGCGCGGCGGGGCACCGGGTCACGGGGTCCGACGAGAACGTCTACCCCCCGATGTCCGACCAGCTGCGCGACCTCGGCATCCAGTACGCCGTGGGCTACTCCCCCGCCAACCTCCGCCCCCGCCCGGACATCGTCGTCGTCGGCAACGCCATCTCGCGGGGGAACGTGGAGCTGGAGGCGGTGCTGAACGAGCGGCTGCACTACACCTCCGCCGCGGTGACGGTGAAGGAGGAGCTCCTCCGGAGCCGCCTCCCGCTGGCGGTGGCGGGGACGCACGGGAAGACGACCACCACGTCGCTCCTGGCGGCGGCGCTGGAGGGGGCGGGGCTCAACCCCTCCTTCCTGATCGGCGGCGTGGCCGAGAACTTCGGGACCAGCTTCCGCCTCACCGACAGCCCCTACTTCGTGATCGAGTCCGACGAGTACGACACGGCGTACTTCGACAAGGGGCCCAAGATGTGGCACTACCTCCCCTACGTCGCCATCGTCAACAACATCGAGTTCGACCACGCCGACATCTACCGCGACGAGGAGGCGTACCGCTTCGCCTTCGCCCGCTTCATCAACCTGGTCCCCGGGAACGGGCGGCTGGTCGCCGGGTGGGACTCGCCGATCGTCCGCGAGCTGGCGCCGAAGGCCTTCGCCCCCGTGGAGTCGTTCGGCTACGGCGACCCCTCGGCCGCGGAGGGCGGGCACCCGCTGTGGACGGCGGAGGGGGTGGAGATCGGGCCCGAGGGGACGCGCTTCCGGGCGATCAAGGGCGGCGAGGCGTGGGGCGACGTCGTCACCCCCCTCACCGGCGCCTTCAACGTGCGCAACTGCCTGGCGGTGATCGTGGTGGCCGAGGCGATCGGGGCGGACCGCGACGGGGTGCGCGAGGGGCTGCGGACCTTCCGGAGCGTGAAGCGGCGGATGGAGGTGCGCGGCGAGGTGCGCGGGGTGACGGTGATCGACGACTTCGCCCACCACCCCACGGCGGTGCGCGAGACGATCGACGCCGTGCGCCAGCGCTACGCCGGGCGGACCGTCGTGGCCGTCTTCGAGCCGCGGAGCTATACGGCGCAGCGGAAGGAGTTCCAGGAGCCGTACCGCCAGGCCTTCGCCGGCGCCGACCGCGTGGTCCTGGCCGGCCTCTTCCACCCCGAGCGCTACACCGCCGAGACGGCGCTGAACCCGAACGAGCTGGTGGACGCCTGGCGCGGCGAGGGGAAGACCGCCGACTTCATCCCCGACCCCGACGAGATCGTCCGCCGCCTCACGCCGGACCTCCGGGGCGGCGAGGTGGTGCTGATCATGTCGAACGGCGGCTTCGGCGGGATCCACGACAAGCTGCTGAAGGCGCTGGGGGGGAAGGAGTCCTGAGTCCTGAGTCCTGAGTTCAGAAGGACAAAGACGGACACGGGGCCGATCCCCAGGTCATCACGAACAGCGGGGCGCCTGCGGCGCGGACCCTCACCCTGTCGGCTCGCCGTAGGCTCGCCGCCTGTCCCTCTCCCGAACTACGGGAGAGGGA
>DATACF010000330.1:0-3430 GCA_036259235.1 Longimicrobium sp.
GCGGTGGCGATGGCCTGGAGCCCCGCCACCCCCGCGCCGAGGACGAGGACCTGCGCCGGGCGGAGCGTCCCCGCGGCGGTGGTGAGGAGGGGGAAGAGCTTGGGGAGCGCCTCGGCGGCCAGGACGACGGCGCGGTACCCCGCGACGGTGCCCATGGCCGAGAGCGCGTCCATCTTCTGCGCGCGGGTGGTGCGCGGCACCAGCTCCATCGCCAGCGCGGTGGCCCCGGTGGCGGCCAGCCGCGCGACGCCGTGGGGGTCGTCGAGGGGGCGGAGGAAGCCGACCAGCGTCCGCCCCGGGCCCAGGAGGGGGAGGTCGGCGGCCTCGGGGGTCTGCACGCGCGCCACCACGTCGGCGTCGTGCGCCTCGGCGCGGGTGCCGACGCGGGCGCCGGCGTGGACGTAGGCGTCGTCGGAGGCGTACGCGCCCGCGCCCGCGCCCGCCTCCACGACCACGTCGATCCCGGCCTGCACCAGCCGGCCGGCGACTTCGGGGACGATCGCGACGCGCCTCTCCTGCGGCGCGGTCTCCCGGGGAACACCGACGCGGACGGGCATGGCTGTGCGGCCTGGGTGGAGGGGGCGGATCGGGAGGGCTTCCCGCCTATATTACGCGTCCCGCGGCGGCGCGCAAAGCCCTCCCGGCCCTTGACCGCGCCCGGGCGGCGGCGGATTCTTCGCGCGGAGCCCTCCGCCTCCTCCCCTCCCCTTCCGCCAGCCCCGGCCGAGACCGATCCGTGAGCGAGCACGAATACCTCTCCGTCCTCATCTCCATCATCGTCGGGCTGGGGATCTCGCACCTGCTGGGGGGCGTGGGGCGGATCATGGTGGAGCGCCGGCGGGTGCGCGTCCACTGGATGCCGCTGGTGGCCGCCGTGTTCGTCTTCCTGGCGCACGTGCAGTGGTGGTGGTCGACGATCAACGCGGGGCGGCACCTGGGGAGCAACTTCTTCGGCTTCCTCTTCTTCCTCCTGGCCCCCATCGTCCTCTACCTCCTGGCCGTCCTCGTCCTCCCCGACGTCGACGACCTCCCGGGGACGGTGTCGCTGCGCGAGCACTACTACGACAACCACCGCTGGTTCTTCGGGCTGGGGGCCCTCCTCCCGCTCCTGAACGCCCTGCGGAACGTCTTCGTGGAGGGCGCGCCGCTCTGGAACGAGGACCGGCCGTTCGAGATCACGGGCTTCGTCGTCCTCCTGGGCGCCGCCCTCACGCGGCGCCCCGGCTACCACGCCTTCGCCATCGTGGCGTCGATCGTCTCCTTCGTCGCCATGGTCCTCCTCACCTCCCTCCGCCCGGGATGACCCCGATGACGCAGACGACCGAGACCGCCCGCATCGCCGACCAGCTGGCCCGCGCCTTCGAGGGCGACCCCTGGTGGGGCCCGGCCACCGCCGACGTCCTGGCCGGCCTCACGCCCGAGCAGGCCGCCCGCCGCCCCCTCCCCCAGGCGCACACGCCGTGGGAGATCGTCCTCCACATGACGGCGTGGAACCGCGAGGTGCTGCGGCGTCTGCGGACCGGAGTGGCGCGCGAGCCCGAGGACGGCGACTGGCCCGAGGTCCCCGACCCCACGCCCGAGAACTGGACCTTCGCCGTGCGGTCGCTGGCGTCTTCCGTCCGCGAGCTGCGCGACGCCGTCGACGCCTTCCCCCCCGGGCGCCTGGCCGAGGTCGTGGGCGACGCGCGCGACCGGCCGCTGGGGAGCGGCGTCAGCTACTACGTCCTCCTCCACGGCGCCGCGCAGCACCTGGTGGCCCACACGGCGCAGATGTCGCTGCTGAAGAAGGCGCTCGAAACCTGAAGCGAGAAGCACTCCATGATCCGACCGAAGGATAAGTTCGAAGAGTCCTTTCCGCGCACCGAAGCATTCACGGACTGCCGAGGAGCGGCGCGGAGCTTTGCCATCGAGCTGCGAGAAGCGATGGCCGGTTTCTTCCTGACCGCCAGGGAGATCGGAGAGGACAAAGGGGGTTACGAATTCGAGATGTACTCCGCGTCGAGCCCGTACCACGCCCTCGGTGACCTCCGGGGAAAGATTCGCAGGGAGTTGTCCACCCGTTACCTGACGGTCGAACATGGGCGGCGAGCGTTCAGCCATGATGCCATGAAGGGGAGGATCGGCTACGATGGGATCGTCGTCGACGGCGAGCACATTCCCTTCGACGAGCTCTTCACGATGCTGACGACGTACGAAGGCTTCGAGCTCTCGCTCCGGATCGTCGAGCCGTCGCAGGAGAAGTGATCGGGTCACCGGTGTCCCGGCATCTCGACGCGTGGTCGATGAGCGGAACCGACGGGCTCTCGCGGGGTCAACGAAACTTTCCGGGCAGCAGCACGATCCGACCGAACCGAAGGAGAGCCCATGCCGCGCAACCGCATCTACCGCGACGTCACGGAGACCGTCGGCGACACGCCGCTCATCCAGCTCAACCGCCTGGCCGCGGGGCTCCCCGGGCGAGTGGTGGTCAAGCACGAGGGGTACAACCCCTTCAACTCGGTGAAGGACCGCATCGGCGCGGCCATGATCGACGACGCGGTCGAGAGCGGGCGGCTGAGGCCGGGGATGGTGATCGTGGAGCCCACCAGCGGCAACACGGGGATCGGGCTGGCGTACGTTGCGGCGGCGCGCGGCTATCGCTGCGTCTTCACCATGCCCGAGACGATGACGCTGGAGCGGCGGAACATGCTCCGGGCGCTGGGGGCGCGGGTGGTGCTCACCGAGGGGCCGAAGGGGATGAAGGGCGCCATCGCGCGGGCGCAGGAGGTCGCGGCGAAGTTGGGGGAGCGCGCCTTCATGCCGCGCCAGTTCGAGAACCCGGCCAACCCGGCCGTCCACTACCGCACCACGGGGCCGGAGATCTGGACCGACACCGGCGGCGAGGTCGACGTCTTCGTCTCGGGGGTGGGCACGGGCGGCACCATCACCGGCGCGGGGCGGTACCTCCGCGAGAAGAAGCCGGAGGTCCGGATCGTGGCGGTGGAGCCGGCGGAGAGCGCGGTGCTCTCCGGGGGCGAGCCGGCGCCGCACAAGCAGGCGGGGATCGGGGCCGGCTTCGTTCCCGCCCTCCTCGACACGGGGATCTACGACGAGGTCGTCCGCGTCACCAACGACGACGCCATCGCCACGGCGCGCCGGCTGGCGCGCGAGGAGGCGATCTTCGCGGGGATCAGCACGGGGAGCATCACCTGGGCGGCGCTGCAGCTGGCGGCGCGCCCGGAGAACGAGGGGAAGCTGATCGTTTCCATCGTCTGCGACTTCGGCGAGCGCTACCTCTCCAACCCCGTCTACACCGAGCTCCCCGACCCCGACTGGTCGGACCTGGAAGAGGCGCTGGCGCCGCCGGAGCCCGTCCCGGCGTGATCGAAGCCCGGTAGACGCTGGAAACAATGTAGTCGCGCGATTCATCGCGCCCAGCGGAGCCAGACTC
>DATACF010000331.1:0-4292 GCA_036259235.1 Longimicrobium sp.
GCCTCGCGGCCGGGGGCGGCGTCCCCCAGCTCCACGTCGAGCGCTTCGGCACCGGCGCGGCGCCCGGCACCCGCCACGTCCTCCGCGTCGCCAACGACGGCGCCACCGCGGCGGAGATCCGGGTCGGCGGGGTCGTCGTCGTCAGCCGCATGGAGTTCGGGCGCGCGGGCGGGAGCCTCTCGCGCGAGCTGGCGCTCGACGGCGACGTGACGCTGGAGGCGACGGTCGAGGGGGCCACCGGGACGGGGATCGTCGTCTCCATCGTCCGCGAGCCCAACCCCACCTTCGTCGTCTACGACGAGCACCGCTTCGCGCGCGACCCGGCGGTCCCGGTCGTCGAGACGGCGCGCTTCGTCGTCCCGCCCTCGGCCGGCGCCCCCGTCGCCCTCCACGTCCGCAACGGGAACGCGGACGGGACGGCGCGCGTCACCAGCGCCGTCGTGCGGATCAACGGGACGCAGGTCTTCGGGGGCGACGACTTCAACCCCGAGATCGGGACCCTCTCCCGCGTCTTCGTCCCCCGCGCGGGCGAGAACGTCGTCGAGTTCGCCCTCAAGGGGCAGCCGGGGACCTTCCTCTCCGTCTGGGTCACCGCCACCGACACCACGCCCCCCGCGCTGGAGATCACGGCGCCGGCCCCGGGCCTCGTCACCAACAGGACCGAGATCGCGGCCTCGGGCCGGGTCCTCGACCAGACGCTCACCCGCGTCACCGTCAACGGCGAGCCCGCCGCCCGCCAGGGCGACGCCTACACCGCCACCGTCCCGCTGGCCAGCGAGGGCGAGAACACGATCCGCTTCACGGCCGTCGACGCCGCGGGGAACCGCACCGACTCCGTCCGGGTCGTCGTCCGCGACACCGAGGCGCCGGTCGTCACCCTCGAGAGCCCGGCCGACGGCTTCGTCACGAAGCTCCCGGGGGTGACCGTCCGCGGCACCGTCCGCGACGGCGGCGCGGTGACGGCCAGCGTCAACGGCGTCCCCGTCACCCCGGACGCCGCCGGCGCCTTCGCGGTCGACGTCCCCCTCTCCGAGGGGCTCAACTACATCGCCCTCACCGCCACCGACGCCGCCGGGAACGCCACCAGCGTCGCCCGCCAGGTCACCCTCGACACCCAGGCCCCCGCCATCGTCCTCGCCGAGCCGGCGGAAGGGGCCGAGACCGACGCCGACACCGTCGCCGTCCGCGGCTCCGTGAGCGACGTCACCCCGGTCCGCGTGGAGATCGACGGGGCCGAGGTCCAGGTGACGCCCACCGGGACCTTCGGCGGCGCCGTCGCCCTCCAGGTGGGGCAGAACACGATCACCGTCACCGCCACCGACGCCGCGGGGAACACCGCGACGGCCACCCGGAGCGTCACCCGCCGCCAGGCCGGGCCGCGGCTCCCGCCCGACCCCGCGAAGGTCGCCCCCGCGGTCGACCCGACGGTCCCGACGACGATGGCGGCGGCGACGGCCTTCCTCTACACCGGCGCCGACCCCATCCAGACCGGCGTCGCCCCCGGCACCATCGAGCCGGTGCGCGCCGCCGTCGTCCGCGGGCGCGTCCTCGACCGCGACGGGCGGCCGCTCCCCGGCGTCACCGTCTCCATCGCCGGCCGCCCCGAGCTGGGGCGGACGCTCTCGCGCGCCGACGGCGCCTTCGACCTGGCCGTCAACGGCGGCGGGCTCCTCTTCGTCGACTACCGCAAGGACGGGTACCTCCCCTCGCAGCGCCGCGTCGACGTCCCCTGGCGCCAGTACGCCCGCGCCGACGACGTCGCCCTGGTCGCCGTCGACCCGGTGGTGACGCGGATCGAGATGGACCCGGCGGGGACGGAGGCCCAGGTGGCCCGCGCCTCCGTCGCCTCCGACGACGACGGCGCCCGCCAGGCGACGCTCGTCTTCCAGCCCGGCACCGAGGCGGTGCTGGAGATGCCCGACGGGACGACGCGGCCGATGGGCTCCATCGCCGTCCGCGCCACCGAGTTCACCGTGGGCGAGGGGGGGCTGAGGGCGATGCCCGGGACCCTCCCGCCGACGACCGCCTACACCTACGCCGCCGAGCTCTCGGCCGACGAGGCCCTCGCGGCGGGGGCCGAGCACGTCCGCTTCAGCAAGCCGGTCCCCTTCTACCTCGAGAACTTCCTCGACCTCCCGGCGGGGATGCCGCTCCCGCTGGGCGTCTTCGACCCCTCGTGCGGGTGCTGGATCCCCGAGCCGGACGGCCGGGTGGTGCAGGTCGTCTCCGTCGCGGGGGGGATGGCGGAGCTCGACGTGACCGGCGACGGCGCGGCCGACGGCGCGGCGGTCCTCGCGGGGCTGGGCGTCACCGACGCCGAGCGGGCGAAGCTGGCTACGCTCTACACCGCGGGGCAGCGCCTCTGGCGGGTGCCGATGCGCCACTTCTCGGCCATCGACATCAACCTCCCCGAAGAGCCCGACACCGGCGGCGACGGCGACGACGAGCCCGAGGAGGAGCCCCAGGAGGAGGACGAGGAGCCGGACGACCCCTGCAACCAGACCGGCTCGTCGTGGATCGCCTGCGAGGCCCGCTCGCTGGGCGAGTCGCTCCCGCTGGCCGGGACCCCGTACGCGCTGGTCTACCAGAGCTCCCGCGTCCCCGGCCGCGCGGCCGCGCGGACCATCGACGTCCCGCTGACCGCCGCCTCGGTGAACCCGGGGCTCAAGCGGGTCGAGCTGGTCGTGGAGGTCGCCGGGCGGCGGATCGAGCGGAGCTTCGCCCCGGCGCCGGGCCTGCGGACCGAGGTCACCTGGGACGGCCTCGACGCCTACGGCCGCCCCGTGCAGGGGGCGCAGACCGCCACCGTCCGCGTCGGCTACGTCTACGACGGCGTCTACCAGGTGCCGCCGGCGCGGGCCGCCTCCTTCGGCCTCCCCTCGGGAGTCCCGGGGACGATCCCCACCCGGCGCGAGGTGGTGCGCACCCGCGTGGCCACCCTCGCGGTGGGCGCCGTCGGCGCCCCGTCGCAGGGGGTGGGCGGGTGGAGCCTGAACGTCCACCACACCTACGACCCCAACGCCCGCGTCCTCTACCGGGGCGACGGGACGAAGGCCGGCGCCGACGCCGTCCGCACCACCGTGAGCCGGGTGGCGGGGAGCGGCTTCCAGGGCGTCTCCGGTGACGGCGGGGCGGCCACCTCGGCCACCCTCAGCTTCCCGCGGAAGATCGCCTTCGGCCCCGACGGGAGCCTGTACATCGCCGACAACAGCAACGCCCGCGTCCGCCGCGTCACCCCCGACGGGCGGATGACCACCGCGGCCGGCGGCGGGACCCTCTTCGGCGACAACATCCCGGCCACGCAGGCGCGCCTCTCCGGCCCCTCGGGGCTCGCCGTGGGCCCCGACGGGAGCCTCTACATCGCCGACTCGGGGGCCCGGAAGGTCTACCGGGTCTCGCCGGACGGGATCATCACCACCGTCGCCGGGACCGGCGGGAGCGGGTACTCGGGCGACGGGGGGCCGGCCACGCAGGCCACGCTCATCGCCCCCCACGCCATCGCGGTGGGCCCCGACTGCTCGATCTACATCGCCGAGATCACCGGCCACCGGATCCGCCGGATCGGGCCCGACGGGATCATCACCACCGTGGCCGGGACGGGGGTCAACGGCGCCACGGGCGACGGCGGCCCCGCCACCCAGGCGCGGATCGGCCAGCCCCTCTCGGTGAGCGTCGGCCCCGACGGCGCGCTCTACTTCTCGGACTACGCGGGCTCCTTCCAGCCCGGCCGCGTCCGCCGGGTGGGGCTCGACGGGATCATCACCACCGTGGCCGGCGGGGGAAGCCGCGCCGCCGCCGAGGGGGTGCGGGCCACCGAGGCCGTCCTCTTCGTCCCCGGCCACGCCACCCTCGCCCCCGACGGGACGCTCTTCGTCCTCGAGCAGGGGGGCGGGCAGTTCTCCTCCTTCACCGGCAACCGCGTCTGGCGGGTGGGGGCCGACGGGCTCCTCTCGCTCCACGCGGGGACGGGGACCTTCTGCCGCTACCAGGCCGGCTCGCAGAGCTGCGGCGACGGCGAGGCGCCGACGCGGGCGCAGGTGAGCGAGCCGTACGGGATGGCCGTGGGCCCCGACGGCGCCCTCTACGTCGTCGAGCGGAGCAACCACCTGGTGCGCCGCATCGCCCCCACCCTCCCCGGCTTCTCGGGGGGGACGCTCCTCCTGGCGGCCGAGGGGGGGACGGAGCTCTACGAGACCGACCTCGCCGGGCGGCACCTGCGCACCCTCGACGCGCTCACCGGCGCGCCGCGCTTCACCTTCGGCTACGACGCGGCGGGGCGGCTGGTGCGCGTC
>DATACF010000332.1:0-4906 GCA_036259235.1 Longimicrobium sp.
GGAGACCGGGCGGGCGTACTTCCTGGGCGCCTCCGGGATCGCCGTGTCGGACATCAACACCTTCGATCGCCTGGCGACCCTCCCCGTGCCCCAGCGCACCAGGTGGCGGCGCGTCTCGGAGGCCGGCTCGAACGCCAGCGGGGGCACGGGGAGGGTCGCCAGGCGATCGAAGGTGTTGATGTCCGACACGGCGATCCCGGAGGCGCCCAGGAAGTACGCCCGCCCGGTCTCCACGTCCGGGCGCACCGCGCCGGTGGCGTCGAAGAACCCCGCCCAGTCGTTGTAGCCGAGGTCGATGGCCGGGCCGCCGGTGGTGTAGAGCCGCCCCGCCGCGTACACCATGTCGGCGTCGGCCGGGAGCCCCGTCTGCCACCCCGCGTACGTCACCGTCACCCCGTCGTCGCCGACGCTCATCCAGGGGATGCGGTTGGCCGGCGTCTCGGTGTCCATCCCGTAGAGGACGGCCCTCGTGGCCCCGAACTCGATCACGTTGCTCCCCACCCCCGAGGGCGTCGCGTTCGGGAGCGCCTGGCCCCACTCGTAGACCGCCACCCCCGCGTGCCGCGGCGAGCCCGAGAGGCGCTTCCGCGCCACGGCCACCCGGTCGGGGCGCCCGGGGACGGCCGCCAGGTCCTCGGCCACGAAGCCCGAGTCGAGCTGGACCTGCTGGTTCACGTAGCCCCAGCGGGTGTCGAAGCGGACCACGGCGTTGTCCCCGTCGACCCCCACCCAGAGGTGGCGCCCGTCTTCGGCGAGGGCCAGGTAGCGCGCCCCGAGGCCGATCCAGTGCTGGTCGACGACCGTCCCGGTGTGCGGGTCGATGACGGCGAGGTGGCTCGCCAGGTCGCCATCGTAGACGGTGGCGTAGATCCGGTCCGCGTCGGGGACGTAGACCAGGTCGCGGACGGAGAGCGGGAGCGTCGTCTGCTGCACCGTCGCCGCCCCCGCCGCGCGGATCGTCACCGTCCCCGCCTTCCACGGCGTGTAGCCCCCCGGGAGCCCCGGCGCGGTGACGGTGACCTCGGCCCCCCCCGGCTGCGCCACGTCCGAGGCCGGGATCCAGGCGCTCATCCGCTTCGCGCTCGAGACCCACGTCGACCGCGGCGAGCCGTTCCAGTAGACGGTCGCCCCCGGGCCGAAGCCGTCGCCGTGCACCTCCAGCTCGAAGCCGTCGCTCCCCGCCGTGGCCCCCTGCGTGTGGACGAAGAGGCGCATCCCCACCTGGAAGGTCAGCGCGCCCGAGGGCCCGCCCCCCGGCCCGGGGTTCGCCACCGTCACCGCCGCCTGGTCGACGTACATCAGGTCGGACCACTCGGGATAGAAGGAGACCCGCGTCTCGCTGATCCAGGTGGTGGACCGGGGGCTCCCGTTCCAGCGCACGGTCGCGCCGGGGAGGAAGCCGCTCCCCTCCACGGTCACCTCGCCCACCCACTCGCCCGCCTCCGCCCAGCCGGGGCTCATCCCCGTCAGCACCGGCGCCGGGTTCCCGACCACGAAGGCCGCGGGCTCGGTGGCCTCGTACCCCGTGTACACGCGGACCTCGTGGATCGCCGGGCTCCAGAGCACCCCCGCGATCTGCGCCACCACCACCGAGTCGCTCGCCGACACCGTCACGACGGGGAGGTACGGATCGATCCACACCACCGACGTCGAGTCGAACCCGTGCCCGCGCACCGTCAGCACCACCCCCGAGTCGCCCACCACCGCGCTGTCCGGCGTCACCGACGCGATCGCCGTCACCGCGCTCTCGTCCAGCCGCGCGTCCCCCGGCGAGAGCGGGTTGTCCCGCGCGCACGCCCCCGCCAGCGCGGCGGCCGCCACGAGGCAGAATCCGACGGCGCGTCGGAACGGGAAAGAAAAGCGGGAATCGTGTGTTGCCATCGTAAGTACCTGGTGCTGGAGGGGAGGAAGCAAAGTAGGTCATGCACCCGAACAAAATGCGAAAACAAGGTTCATGGGGCAAGGGTTTCTTTGTTCACCTTTCCCCTGCGACGGTCGCTCGCTTCGCGACGAAGCCAGGAGGCTCACGCCTGCGGTCACGCTCCCGTCCCGGAGCGCCACGGGGACGCGGGCTTCGGGTTGGAGGACAGATCGCAAGCGCCGAAACAAGGAGGATGCGTATCGGATAATATGTCTTCATAAGATCTACCCATGACCGACGGCGAAACGCTTGGCAGCTCCCGATATCCAATTCTATCCGGCACGGAGACGTCGCGAGCCGCGCCACCCTTCACAGGCGGCACGCGAGGAGCCACTCAGGACTCAGGACTCAGACCGCTTCTCCCGATCGCCTGCGCATCCTCGGATCTTCCTAAAGCCTCACGCGGAGACGCGGAGGGCGCGCGCGCCACGAAGGGAGCACGCGCCGCCGTCGGCGGGAGGATTCGCGTCAGGGCGCGAACAGCGGGCTGCGGAGGAGGTACACCCGCGTGTCGTCGGCGAAGGCCAGCCCGTCGGGGCCCCACCGCACCAGCTTCGCCCGGAGGTAGATGACCTCCGGCGGGAGGGGGACGGTCGCCACCTTCGTGCGGGTGTTGAGGTCGAAGACCTGGAGCTCGGTCGACGTCACCGCGAACGCGCGTCCCAGGGCGGGGTCGGGAAGAAAGAGGGCGACCTCGTACTCGTCGACCGGCACCCGCGGGAGCTCGGCCAGCGTCTCGGCGTCGACCACCGACCCCAGGCGCGTGTAGATCCGCCCGGCCGCGTAGGTGATGGGTCCGCCGTAGAAGAGCCCCCCCACCCCGCTGATGTGCCGCACCCCGTCGGGGGCCACCGTCAGCCGCCGCAGCGCGTCCTCGCTGGTCTCCAGGTCCATCGCGTACAGCAGCGACGGCGACGCGCCGAACTCGAGGTCGTTGCTGATGTGGTCGGGGCCGCCGCGAACCGGGCGCGGCGTGGTGCCGTCGAAGACCACCACCCCCTCGTGCCGGGGGCTGCAGCAGCGGTTCCTCAGCGCCACCGCCACCGACGCGGGCGCCCCGGGGACCGCCTCCACGTCCTCGGCCAGCCGCTCGTCCGCGAGCGGGATGTCCACCTTCCCCCCCAGCCCCGGGAGGTCGAAGCGCCGCACCACCGACTCCGCCTGGAACGCCACGTACAGGTAGCGCCCGTCGTCGGAGCGCGAGAGCGCACCCGGTCCCTCCCCGGCGGGAACGGAGGCCGCCACCGTCCCCGCCGCCGCGTCGATGGCGGCCAGGTGGTTGGGGATGAGGGGGTCCTCCTGGACCGAGGCGTAGATCCGCCCCCGCGCGGGGTCGGCCTCCAGCGCCGCCACGCGCAGCTCCAGCGTGCGCACGCTGGTGAGCACGGCGGCCGGGAGGGGGCGGACGTGGAACGGCGCGGCGTTGGACGTGCCGCCCCCCGGCCCCGGCGTCCGGACGCTCACCTGCGCGGCGCCCGCCTGGGCGACGTCGGCGGCGGGGACCTCGGCCACGAGCCGGGTGGGCCCGCGGAAGGTCGTGGGGCGGTCCGCCCCGTTCCAGCGCACCACCGAACCCTCGACGAAGCCGCGCCCGTGCACCGTGAGCGCGAAGCCCGGCCCGTCCTCGCGCCCCCCCTGCACCGGGAGGAGCTCCACGACGGGGACGGGGTTCAGCACCGTCAGCGTCCGCGCCGCCGAGGTCCCGCCCCCCGGCGCCGGGTTGAGGACCGCCACCTGCACCGGCCCCGCCGCCTGGAGGTCGGCCGCCGGAACGGTGAGGACCAGGCGCGTGGGGCCCACGAAGGCCGTGGGGCGGTCGGCGCCGTTCCACCGCACCCGCGACCCCTCGGCGAAGCCGGTGCCGGTGAGCGCCACCTCCACCCCGTCCCGTCCCACGGTGATCGTGTCGATGGAGAGGGCCGCGAGCGTCGGCGCCGGGAAGCGGACCTCCACCGCGCGCGCCGCGCTCCGCCCGCCGCCGGGGGCGGGGGTGTGCACCGTCACCTGCGCCATCCCCCCCGCCCGCACGTCCTCCGCCGTCACCGCCGCCTCCAGGAGGCGGCTGCTCCGGAAGGTGGTGGCCAGGTCGCGGCCGTTCCACGTCACCACCGACTCGCGGGTGAAGTCGCGCCCCCGGGCCTCCAGGGTGAACGGCGCCCCGCCCGCCGTGGCGCTGGCGGGCGAGACCTCGGTGAGGACCGGCGCCGGCGGCGGCCCGCCCCCCGTCCCGTCGCCGCACGCGACGGGGGCGAGCACCAGGAGCGCGGGGAGCGCGCCGAGCCGGAAGAAACGGCGGAGGGAGCGAGGGCGCGGAGCCATCGTCGGGTCGGGAGCGGGTGGTCCGGGAAGGGAGAAAACAGATGGATAAAGCTCACTCCCTCCCGCCCCTCCGCGCAACCCGCGGCGAAGCTCTTGCAGTTCCCGGCTTGTCCCGCGTCGACCCCGACCCCCGAGCCCCCACGAGCGTCGCCGCGCCCCGCGCAGCCGGCGCCCGCGAGGAGCCGACTCAGGACTCAGGACTGAGCACAAACCCCGTTCGCACTCACGCACTCACGCACTCACGCACTCACGCACTCACGCACTCACGCACTCACGCACTCACGCACTCTCCGACATGGCCAACCCCTTCCGCGACCTCCTCTTCGGCTCCACCCGCGAGAGCGACCTCGTCGAGGCGCTCACCCCGCGGCGGACCTTCGCGGACGTCGTCCTCCCGCCGTCCACGCGGCGCGCGCTCGACCACGCGCTGGTGCAGATCCAGAAGCACGACCTCCTCTTCGGCGAGTGGGGGCTCGGCGAGCGGCACGACACGGGGCTGGGGCTGGCCTTCAACTTCGCCGGGCCCCCGGGGACGGGGAAGACGATCTGCGCCGAGGCCATCGCCCACGCGCTGGGGAAGAAGCTCCTGGTGGTGCGCTACGACGAGCTCGAGAGCCAGTGGGCCGGCGTCACCGCCAAGAACGTCTCCGCCGTCTTCACCTCCGC
>DATACF010000333.1:0-4581 GCA_036259235.1 Longimicrobium sp.
CCGTCCTCCGCGCGAAGACGGTGTTCGTGGAGCCGGACGCCGCGGCGGAGGAGCGGCTGCGGGAGGAGTGACCGTTGCCAGGACGGTACGCGACTCGCAGGATTGATCCAGGGTGAGAGCCAAACCCGGACACGACTACGCTCATGCCGACCTCGACCACCGCCGACCGGCCTCGCGGAGTGGGCGATCCCCCGCTCCGCTACGGCGATTACCCGGAGCTGTTCTGGGACCTGCAGCCCGATGCCGAGATCGACCTCGACCATCCGCTGATCGTCGCGCGCGTGCTCCGCGAAGGGAATCTCCGGCACGTCCGTGAGCTCGTCCCGCTGGAGGTTCTGCGGAAGCACCTGCCCGACATCTTCATCCCCGAACATGTCCGCCTCTTCTGGACTCGCGTCCTGGAGCTGAGGGAGACGGAGCCTCGCCGGAGCGCCGGTGCTTAAGCACGATCCGGCCGTCATCGGCGAGCTTCACCTCCGCGTCCTGCATGCCGTCGCCCGCGCCAACGAGTCGGCCGGCATCCCCGATCTCCGGCTCGATGGCGGGACGGCGCTGGCCGCGTACTATCTCCACCACCGTCAGTCGGAAGATCTCGACTTCTTCGGCGGTCCAGCGCTCAACGCACGGGAGCTCGGAGAAAGAGTGCGGGAGGAAGCGCTCCGGGACGGCGTTTCGCTGGAGCCCGCCGGGCCGTCCAGCACGGGGTTCGCACGCTATGTCGCCCGCGACCTGGAAAACGGGTCGTCCGAAGCGGTGAAGGTCGACATCGCCGGGCAGTCGCCGTTCCTGCTGGCGCCGCTCGAGCCTACCGTGGAGGGAATCCGCATCGGCTCATATCGTGATCTCTGCGCCAACAAGCTGCACGCGCTCTGCGACCGCTTCGAGGCGCGCGACTTCGCCGACCTGCACGCCATCCTGCACCGCCCCGAACCCGGCGCGGCGGTCGGACCCGATCTTCTCCGCGCGCGTTTCCACGCCTTGCTGGAGGACCTGGTCACGATCGACCCGGGACTCGACGCGAAGCTTCTCGGCGAGGGGCTCGCCCGCGGCGTCGGTAAGCCGCTCGTCTCCCTCTTTCCCCTACGCCTCCTCCTGCCGTTCACCGATTCCGAGCTTCAGGAGACGGTGCGCTTCTGCATGGACGAGTGCGTCCGGATCGTGAACGAGGTCGGGTGACCCGGCCCGCTCACCGCACGAAGATCTGCGTGTGGAAGAACTCGCCGGTGGCGCTCCGGGCGACGCCGACGCCGGTGCGGTCGTAGGCGCTCTCCATGGTCCGGCGGTGCTCGGGGCTGGCGAGGAGGCCGCGGAAGGCCTGAAGGGACGACCGGTCGGGCGGGGCGTTGTTGGCGGCCAGGTTCTCGGCGGCGGCTTTGGCGCCCACGCGCTGGCGGAGGAGCGCGAGGCGCGCGGGGAAGCGCGCGTGCCCGAACGGCTGCACCCCGCGCGCCATCGCCTGGCTGTGCGCGCGGGCGACGTCGGCGATGCGCGGGTCGTAGGCGAGCGGCGAGAGGCCGAGCTCGGCGCGGTGCCGGTTCACCAGCGCGTGGAGCTCGCGCTCCTGCTCCGCGAAGCCGGTCGCCTCCGCCTCGCCCGCGTCGCGCACGGGGACGCACGCGGTCGTGAGCGAGAGCGTGAGCGCGATCGGGAGGATTCGGATGTTCATCGCCGGCCTCTCCCGCAGAGGCCGTTCCCGGCAGCGGTCGTCCGCGATTCCGCCGGCCGCCGTGCACCCGAAAGGCTTCGACCTACAAGGGGTGCCCGAGGCGCGACGAGGCCGGAGGAACGGGCAAGAAACGAGATCCGCCGCCGGGGCGCTCGGCCCGGGCGGCGGATTCGCATCGACGCGTTGCGACGGATCAGCGGATGAAAATCTGCGTGAAGAAGTACCGCCCGTCGCGGCTCCGCGCCACGCCGACGCCCGAGCGCTCGAAGTCGCCCACGATGTTGCGCAGGTGCTCGGGGCTGGCGACGAGGCCGAGGACCGCGCGGCGCACCGTGCTGTCGCGGGGGAAGTTGTTCATCGCCACGTTCTCGGCGATGGCGCGCCAGCCGATGGACGAGCGCAGCGCCTCCGCGCGCGCCTCGAACCCGCCGTGGCCGAACGGGACGTCGCCCCGCGCCATCGCCCGGCTGTGCTCGCGCGCCGCCTCGGAGACCGCCTCGTCCCACGCCAGCGGCGGGCGGCGCCGGGCATAGCGGCGCGCGTTGATCCGCCGCAGCAGGTCGCGCTCCAGCTCCACGAAGTCGCTCCCCGCCAGGTCCCCCGAAAGGTCGATCGCCGGGCGCCGCGGCTGGGGCTCCGCACCCTCGCCCGACGCGCGCTCGTCCGCCGGCGCGCACGCCGCCGACAGCGCGAGCGCGAGACAAAGCGCGCGGAACATGGTCCGCCGCAGGGCGAAAATGGGCGCGCTCACGTGATCTCGTTGAACTGGGCGATGTAGCGGTTGAGGCGCCCGGAGACCTCGTTGAGCGCGGCGGCCGCGCGCTCGATCTCCTCCAGCGTCTCGGCCTGGACCCGCGCCGCCTCGGCCACCTTCCCCGCCCCCTCGCCGTTCTGCGCCGCCAGCCCGGAGACCGCCGCGATCTCGTCGCGCAAGCCCGCCACCCGCGCCCTCTGCTCCCCCGCGCGGCTCGCGATCCGCGTCGTCAGCTCCGCCGAGCCCTCGGCGGCCGAGACGATCCGGTCGACCGACTCCAGCGCCGCGCGAGAGAGGTCGCCCACGCCCCCCACCCGCCGCGCGCCCCCCGCCATCCGCCCCAGCGCCGCGTCCATCCGCGCCCGCACCCCCTCCACCATCTCGCGAGCCCGCAGCGCCGCCCGCGCGCTGTCGTCGGCCAGCTTCCGCACCTCGTCGGCGACGACCGCGAAGCCTCGCCCCTGCTCGCCCGCCCGCGCCGCCTCGATGGCCGCGTTCAGCGCCAGCAGGTTGGTCTGGTCGGCGATCCCGCGGATGCTGTCGACCACCGCCGAGATCCCCTCGGAGGAGCGCGCCAGCTCGGCCAGCGCGCGCGCCTCGCCGTCCACGAAGTCGCGCAGCTCCACCAGCCGCTCCAGCGCCTCGGCGATGGCGCCCCGGTTCTCGGCCGCCAGCCGGCGGGTGTCGCGGCTCGCGTCGGCCGAGCGCGAGGCGTCGGCCGCCATCTCGGCCGCCGCGGAGGCCAGCGCCTCGGTGGCGTCCAGCCCCCGCGCCGTCCGCCGCCCCTGGTCCTCGATCCGGGCCTCGATGTCGGCCGCGTGCGCCGCCACCCCCCGCCCGCTGGCGCGCAGCTCGGAGAGGCGCGACAGCAGGGCGCGCACCTCGCCCTCCATGTCGCGCGCGCTCGCCGTCATCGGCCGCACCAGCGAGTCGAGCTGGAGCGCCAGCGCCACCTGCCGCCCGAAGCGCTCGATCAGCCGCACCTCGTTGGGCCCGTACGCCCGCGCGCGGTGGTGCGCCACCTCCAGCACCCCCAGCGAGGTGCGCCCGTAGCGGAGGGGCTGGAGGACCACCGAGCGCGCCCCCCCCGCCGCCCCGTCCGTCCGCGGGTCGCGCCGCGTGTCGGCCACCACCACCGCCTCCTCGGCCTGGAGCGCCGCGTCGCGGAGCCCGTCGACCCCCGCGACCCCGCCGCCGCCCCGCCCCGGCGGGTAGATGGCCGCCAGCCGCCCCTCGCCCCCGGCGTAGATCCGCAGCCAGCTCCACTCCACCAGCCGCCCCGCCAGCTCCTCGATCCGCGCCAGCGACTCGTCGAGCGGCATCCCCGCGGCGATCACCGCCTCCATGTTCGCCACCTTGCGCATCTCCTCGGAGGCGATGGCCTCCACGATCAGCGCCCGGGCGAACAATCCCACCACCGAGAGCGGGAGGAGGACCAGCACCCACCCGAAGCGCTCGCCGAAGAAGGCGAACGCCGCCGTGGCGGAGAGCGCCGCCGCCACCCCCAGCGCCGCCGCGACCACCTCGTAGCGGAAGAGGACCATCCACTCGGCGGCGGTCAGCTTCCCCCGGAAGGCCAGCGAGAAGTAGAAGAGCCCGCGGCTGGCCCCGAAGTAGGCGAGGAACCAGAAGGCGATGGCCGGGATCGACTCGACCGCCAGCGGCGGCGACGCCCCCCCGTGCGCCCACGCCCCCACGGCCGCGTGGACGAGCGCGCCCACCGCCGCCGCGATCGTCTCCCGCCCGGCGTTGACGCCGGACGGGAACGCCCCCTTCTGCCGGAGGACGTCGCCCAGGAGGGTGCCGAGGGCGGCGGAGAGGACGGCGGCGGCGGGGTGGCCCAGGAAGGTCAGCGCCCCCACCGGGACCACCGTCATGGTGACGTACGAGAACTTCGAGAGCGAGACCGGCCCCTGGCGGAGCGCGGCGACGGCGAGCGTGCCGAAGAGGACGGCCGCCCACTCGCGCCCCGAGGGGGGCGCGAAGACGAGGGTGGCCAGGAGCGCCAGCGCGCCCCCGGCCATCAGCCCCTGGGCGTAGAAGCGGAGGACGGTGACGAGGGCGGGCGAGAGCGCGCGGGCTCGGGAGGCGGCCACGTCAGGCGCCGGAGGCGTGCTCCGTGGCGCGGCGGAGCGCGGCGAAGAAGCGGCGGGCCTCCTCC
>DATACF010000334.1:0-2011 GCA_036259235.1 Longimicrobium sp.
GGAACGCAACGCGCGCCAACGTTCAATGGCGCTTCACCTGTGGCCACGCACGCACGAAACTCCAGCGTCTTTACCCATCACCTTTAGAGAGGTGATGAACTACGGCGCCCGCAGCCCGGCCCGGAGCGCAGCGGAGGGACATGCCCAGAGACGTCGTTCGCCGTTGACGTTGCCGGTCCCGGCCCGACGAAAGAAGCCCGCCTCTTGCGACACGAGCCACCGGGCGCGATCCTTGCCGCGCCGACAGGTCGAAGGGCCCGATCGTGGCCCCGCAATCCGTTCCCAGAAAAGAAGATGCCGATGAGGACCCAGCACGCTTTCCGCCTTCCGCTCGCGGCGGCGCTCCTGGCGCTGGCGGCGTGCGGCGGAAGCGACGCCGACGCCAGGGGCGGCCCCGGCGCCGAGGGAGCCGACAGCACGCGGCTCGCCGCCGCCGACTCGGCGAGCCCCGACAACGCGCAGGCGCCCGCCGCCCGCTCGCCGCGCGAGGAGGCCCCGCCGATCATCCGCGGGCTCTACCTGAACGCCTACGCGGCGGGGTCGCCCACCCGGCTGCCGAAGCTCCTCAAGATGGCCGACGACACGGAGATCAACGCCTTCGTGGTCGACGTCAAGGACGAGAAGGGGATCCGCTACACCACCCAGCTCCCCCTCCAGAAGGAGCTGGCGCAGCCGGGCGAGGTGACGCTGGAGGATCTCAAGGCCTTCGCCGACACCCTGAGGGCGCACAAGATCTACTCCATCGCCCGGATCGTCGTCTTCAAGGACCCGATCCTCTCGAAGGCGAAGCCCGAGTGGTCGGTGCAGCGCCCGGGGGGCGGGCTCTGGGTCGACAAGGCGGGGAACACCTGGGTGAGCCCCTGGGACGAGCAGGTGTGGGACTACAACCTCGACATCGCCGAGGAGGTGGCGCGCGCGGGGTTCGACGAGATCCAGTTCGACTACGTCCGCTTCGCCGAGCCGTACCGCTCGCTCCCGGCCCAGGTGCACCCGAAGGCGAAGGGCGACCGCACCGACGCCATCGCGGCCTTCCTGAACGAGGCCAAGCGGCGCCTCCACCCGCTGGGGGTGACGGTGACGGCCGACGTCTTCGGGCTCTCGCCGAACGAGGGGGGCGACGTCAACATCGGGCAGCAGTGGGAGACGATCTCGGCCATCGCCGACCACATCCTCCCCATGATGTACCCGTCGCACTACTTCTCGACGCACTTGCCCGGTGTGCCGAAGCCCGACCTGATGCCGTACGACGTCCTCTTCAAGAGCGCGGGGATGGCGAAGTGGCGGAGCGACCAGCTCCAGCAGGCGGGGGTGCGGCCGGCGCGGATCATCCCCTGGCTCCAGGCGTTCTCGGCGCCGTGGCTGGGGCGCAACCACCAGACGTACGGCCCCGAGCAGATCCGCCAGCAGAAGCAGGGGGTCTACGACGTGGGGCTCGACGACTGGGTCCTCTGGCACCCGGGCTCCAAGTACGAGCCCTTCCTGGCCGGGCTGGAGAACGGCGAGACGCAGTCGCGGAAGAAGGCGAGCTACACGCCCCCGGCCGACGTGCAGTCGTGGCTCAACCGCTTCGAGCGCGAGGGGGTCCGCGCCGCCCGCGAGAAGGCCGTGCAGCAGGCCCGCGGCGACGTCACCGACCCCGCCGCGGCCCAGGCCGCCCGCGCCGGGCGCCCGGAGCCGGACTCGACGCCCTCGCGGGTGTCGCCGGGGACGAACGCCCCCGCCGAGGCCACCCCCGACCAGCAGGGCGCCCCCGCCGCCGGCGGCCAGACCAACCCCAGCAGCCCGGCCCAGAACCGCCCGTAGCGGCCGCGGCGAACCGGTGAGCGAAGAAGGCCCGCGGGAGCGATCCCGCGGGCCTCCTGCTTTCTCGAGAATGCCCCGTCTGTCATTCCGAGCGAGGAACGAGCCGAGGAATCTACTTCGCGAGCCCGGAAGCCCGCCGGATCGCATCGGGCTCTCCTCGCCGTGCCCCGGTGCGCTTCGACGGTCTACCGGGCGAGACGGCTGGATT
>DATACF010000335.1:0-12313 GCA_036259235.1 Longimicrobium sp.
CCGGTCGGAGATCGGGAGCGCCCCCTCGATGTCGTGCGTGACGATGATGGAGGTGACCCCCAGCTCGCCGGCGAGCTGGGCGATCAGGCGGTGCACCACCGCCCCGTTGACGGGGTCGAGCCCCGTCACCGGCTCGTCGTAGAGGAGGATCTGCGGCCGGCCGACGATGGCCCGCGCGATCCCCACCCGCTTCCGCATCCCCCCGGAGAGCTCGGAGGGGAGCTTCCGCACCACCTTGGCGGCGTCGAGGTTGACGTGCTCGAGCGCCTCCACCACCAGCTCGAGCACCCCCTTCTCCCCCAGACTCCGCTGCTCGCGGTCGGAGAGCCCCTGCGCCACGTTCTCGTAGACCGTCATCGAGTCGAAGAGGGCGGCGTTCTGGAAGACGTACCCCACCTTGCGGCGGATCCGCTCCACCTGCTTCCGCCCCCCGCGCACCACCGACTCCCCCTCGATCAGGACGTCGCCCCGGTCGGGGACGACGAGCCCGATGGTGGTCTTCAGCAGCACGCTCTTCCCCGTCCCCGAGTGCCCGACGACGGAGATCGTCTCTCCCCGCCCCACGTCCAGGTCGACCCCGGCCAGGACGGGCTGGTCGAAGGCCTTGTACAGCCCCCGGTACTCCACCATCGGCTCACCCACCACGGGATGCACCGTCATCTTCCCCTCCAAGCCCCAGTCCGGGGGCAACGAAATATCGAGAGTAGTCCTGAGTCCTGAGTAATGTCCCTACTCAGGACTCAGGACTCAGGACTTGGCACTTTCAGTTCAGCAGCAGCGGCGGGAAGAGCGCGTCGATGATCAGCACCGACAGCGTCATCAGCACCACCGAGGTGGTCGTCGCCTTCCCCACCCCCTCGGCGCCGCCCCGGGTGGAGAGCCCCATGTGCGAGGCCACCAGCGGGATCACCAGGCCGAAGGAGACGCCCTTGGAGAGCGAGTAGAACATGTCCCAGTTGTGCCAGAAGAGCCCGGCGCCGTAGGCGAAGGCCTCGCGCCCCAGTCCGGCGGTGGCCTGGGCGGCCATCATCCCCGAGAAGATCCCGGCCAGGTTGCACATCGCCACCAGGACGGGGACGACGATCACCCCCGCCACGATCCGCGGCGCCACCAGCGTCCGCACGGGGTCGCGCCCCAGCGAGTGGAGGGCGTCGATCTGCTCGGAGACCTGCATCGTCCCCAGCTCGGCCGTGATCCGGGCCCCCACGCGGCCGATCAGGACCACGGCGGTCATCACCGGCCCCAGCTCCAGCACCACGCTGGAGGTGACGATGCTCCCCAGGATGTACAGCGGGATCCCGCCGGTGAACTGGTAGCCGCCCTGCTGCGAGGTCACGACTCCGCTGAGGATCCCCGTCACCAGGACGATGGGGATGGAGCCCACCCCCATCCAGTACATGTTGCTCGCCACGTCGCGGAGCGCGATCCGCCCGCTGAACAGGTAGACCAGCGTCCGCCAGGCCAGCAGCGCCATTCCGCCGGCGTGCGCCGCGACGCGCTCGCCCGAGCGGCCCAGCGAGGCCAGCCGGCCGGCCACGAAGCCGGACGGCGAGAAGCCCCGGCGCACCGGCGCCGCCGCCGCCCTCGTCCCCCGCTCCGCCGCCTCCGTCGTCGTCTGCATCGGTCTTTTGTCCCTCGGAAGTCCGGCCGCGGAAATCGCGAAAAGCCGGTGCGCCGCTCACATCCGGCGCGAAGCCGTATCGATACACCGACCCCGCCCCCCGGTTCGCTTCGAGTACGACGGCGGACGCGGAATGGATTCGGGGAGGAGTCCTGAGTCCTGAGTGGAAGTACTCAGGACTTCGGACTTGGGACTCAGGACTCAGGACTTTCTTTTCCTTTAGTCCGCCGACTCGAAGACCGGCTCCACCGCCACCGGCCGCGCCGGGCGCTTCTCTCCGCCGTGCCCGCCGCCATGCCCGTCGTCGTGACCGTGCCCGGCTTCCGCCCTGTGCCCGCGGCCGAAGAGGCCGAGCGCCCACTCGCGGAAGTCGTCCAGGATCTCCCACACCGTGGGGATCACCAGGAGGGTCAGGAAGGTCGAGGTCACCACGCCGCCGATGATCGCGATCCCCATGGGGGCGCGGAACTGCGCGCCCTCGCCCCGCCCCAGCGCCACGGGGAGCATCCCCGCGATCAGCGCGAAGGTGGTCATCAGGATCGGCCGGAGGCGGATGGCGCCCGCCTCGATCAGCGCGTCGCGGGTGGAGAGCCCGCTCTCCTTGCTCCACTTGGCGAAGTCGATGAGGAGGATGGCGTTCTTGGCCACGATCCCCATCAGCATGATGATCCCGATCATGCTCATCAGGTTCAGCGTGCTCCCGGCCAGCCAGAGCGCCAGCACCACCCCCACCAGCGAGAGCGGGAGGGAGAGGAGGATCGCCAGCGGGTCGAGGAAGGAGCCGAACTGCACCACCAGGATGAGGTACATCAGCATCACCGCGACCAGGAGGGCGAAGATGATCCGCCCGAACACCTCGGTCTGGTCCTCCGTCTCGCCGCCGAAGGAGAGCTGGTAGCCGCTCGGCATCCGCACCCCCTCGATCCGGGTCTGGATCTCGCCGACCACCTCCGAGAGGGGGCGCCCCTCGGTGTTGGCCTCGACGTTGATCACCCGCTCGCGGTCGAGGTGGTTGATCTGCGCCGGGCCCAGCTCACGGCGGACGGTGGCGACCTGGCCCAGCGGGATGGTGACCGTCTCGCCGCCGGGGCCGGGGAGGACGAGCGGGACCCGCTCCAGGTCGCCGGTGCGCTGGCGCGCCTCCGGGGCGAAGCGGACGTAGACGTCGCGCGTCTCCCCCGACGGGTCGACCCAGTCGCCCGCGTCGACGCCGGCGAAGGCGGGGCGGAGCGCCTGCGCGACCTGCCCGGCGGTGACGCCCAGGCTCCCCGCGAGGCCGCGGTTGAGGTCCACCGTCAGCTCGGGCTTCTGCCCCTTGGTCGAGAGCCCCACGTCCACGGCGCCGGGGACCTGCCGCACCTCGGCCTCGACCTGCTCGGCGAGGCGGTTGAGGACGGTGATGTCCGGGCCCTGGAGCTGGATCATGATCTGCTTGGTCCCGCCGAAGTTCCCCGTCGCCAGCGCCGCGGTGGCGCCGCCGATCCGGGCGGCCTCCTCGCGGAGGGCGGCGGCGACCTCGTCCTGCCCCCGCTCGCGGTCGGCCTTGGGCACCAGCCGGACGAAGACCCGCCCCTCGTCGACCGAGCCGCCCCGGCCGCCGATGGTGGTGTAGGTGTAGCGGACCTCGGGGAGGCGCCGGGCGATGGCCGCCACCTCCTCGCTCTTCAGCCGCGTGTACTCCAGGGAGCTCCCCGGCGGGGTGTCGATCTCGACCTCGAACTCCGACTGGTCGTCGCGGGGGAAGAACTCGCCTCCCAGCTTCATGGCCGTCGGGGCCACGGCGATGGCCATGAAGATCCCCACCAGCGTCAGCACCGCCACCCCCGCCTGCGCCGTCCCGCCGCGGGCGCCGCGCCCGAAGGGGACGAAGGTCAGCACCAGCACCCCGGCCGTCACCACGGCCATCACCGCCAGGAAGGCGAGGATCCCCTTCGCCGGGACGACCAGCGCCCCGATGAAGGACCCGGCGGCGATCAGGACCATCGCCAGCCGGTGGTCGAGCGCCCACGCCACCACGTGGCGGTAGTCGTTGGCGCGGCGGTCGAACCAGCGGTTGAAGCGGTCGAGCGTCCGGGTGATGAACCCCTTCTCGTGCTCCTCCCGGTGCGGGTCGGGCCAGTAGGCCGAGAGCATCGGGTCGAGCGAGAAGGAGACGAAGAGCGAGACCAGCACCGAGCAGGCGATGGTGAGCGCGAACGGCGCGAACCACTGCTCGGCCAGCCCGCCCATGAAGGCGATCGGGACGAAGACGCAGACGATGGAGAAGGTGGTCGCCGCCACCGCCAGCCCGATCTCGTCGGTCCCCTCGCGGGCGGCGGTGTAGTGGTCCTTCCCCATCTCCACGTGCCGCACGATGTTCTCGCGGACGACGATGGCGTCGTCGATCAGGATCCCGATGGCGAGCGACAGCCCCAGGAGCGACATGGTGTTGAGGGTGAACCCGAACGCCCACACCGCCACGAAGGAGGCCAGCACCGACACCGGGAGCGCCAGGCCGGTGATGACCGTCGATCTCCACGAGTTCAGGAAGAGGAAGACGACGAGGACGGTGAGGATGGCGCCCTCGAGGAGCGCCTCCTGGACGTTCTCGACCGAGTTCTCCACCCGCTCGCCGGAGTTGCGCACCACCTCCAGGGTGGCCCCCGCGGGGAGGCGCTCCTGGATGACCTCGACCCGCTCCAGCACCGCTTCGGCGACCGCCGTGGTGGAGGCGTTCTGCGCCTTCACCAGGTCGATCCCCACCGCCGGCTGCCCGTTGTAGAGCGCCTGCGAGCGCGGCTCCTCGGTCCCGTCGCGGACGGTGGCGACGTCGCCGAGGCGCACCGGGACCCCGGCGCGGGTGGCGACGACCAGCCCCATGAACTCGGCCGGGTTCTGGAGGCGGCCGCGGAGCCGGATGGTGCGCTCCTCCAGCGGCTCGTTCAGCCGCCCCACCGGGACCGCCAGGTTCTGCGCCTGGAGGGCCTGGAGGACCTGCGGCATGGAGACCCCGGCCGACTGGAGGCGGCCCGGGTCGACCTCGACCGAGAGCTCGCGCTCGACGCCGCCGACCACGGTGACCTCGGCGACGCCGGGGATCCCCCGGAGCTCGCGGGTGAGGCCGGGGTCGGCGATGCGCGTCAGCTCGGCCTGCCCCAGCGTCTTGCTGGAGAGGGTCAGCGAGACGATCGGCTGGTCGTTGGGGTCGAAGCGCGCCAGGATCGGCTCCTCCATCTCGGTGGGCAAGTCGCCCCGGATCTGCGAGATGGCGTCGCGGATGTCCTGCGAGGCCTGCTGCGGGTCGGTCCCGTAGACGAAGATGACCTGGATGGAGCCGAAGCCGTCGAGCGACTGGCTCTGGATCTGGTCCACGCCGCTTAAGCCCGCCACCGCCTCCTCGATCGGGTCGACGACCTCGCGCTCGACGATGTCGGGGGAGGCGCCGGGGTACGGGACCGAGACGAAGATGAAGGGGGCGTCGACCTCGGGGAACTCGTCCGTGTCGAGGTTGAGGAGCGCGAAGACGCCGAAGACGACCAGCGCGAGCATCGTCACGACGGTGACGACGGGGCGCTTGATGGCGAAATCGGAGATGAACATCGGTCTCTCCTGAAGGTTACCGGGCGGCGGCGGGCGCCGCTCCGGAGGTCCGCACGGTCACCCGCGTCCCCGGCGTGGTCCCCAGCGCCGCCCCGACCAGGAGCGTGTCGCCGGCGGCGACGCCGGAGGTGATCTCGACGCGGTCGGTCTCGGGGTCGCGGACCCCCAGGGTGACCGGCGCGCGCTGCGCCTTCCCCGCCACCAGCTTGAGCACCGTGGGCTGCACCCCGCGCTCGTCGACCGCCGAGGCGGGGACGGCGACCCCCTGCCGGGCCTCGGCCTGCACCCGTCCCTCGGCGAAGAGCCCGGAGACCAGGTTCCCGCCGGTGTTGGGGATGCTGACCGTCACCGGGACCTGCCGGGTGGTGGGGTCGGCGGCCGGGTTGATCCGGCGGATGGTGCCGGTGAAGGTCTGCCCGGGGTAGCCGGTGACGGTGAAGCGCACCGGCGCCCCCACCCGCACCTGCCCCAGGTCGGCCGCCGGGACGGAAGCCTCCAGCCGCATGCTCCCGGGGTCGATGACGGTGAACAGCGCCCCGCCCGGCTGCACCACGTCGCCCGTGGTGACGGCGCGGGCGCTGACGACCCCGCCGATCGGGGCGCGGACCGTCGACTTGCTCAGCTGCTCCTGCACCTGCGAGAGCTGCGCGCGGGCCGCGGCCAGCTGCGACTGCGCGGAGGCCAGCTGGTTGCGGGCCAGCTCCAGGTCGCGGTCGGCCACCGCGCCGGCGGCGGCGAGCGTCTGGTTGCGCTCGACGTTGCGGCGGGCGAGGTCGACCGCCTGGTCGGCCGAGCGGACGGCGCTCTGGGCCGAGATCAGCTGCTGCCGCATGGCCGTGTCGTCGATGCGGGCCAGGACCTGCCCCCGCGAGACTCCCTGCCCCTGGTCGGCCATCACCTGGAGGACCTGGCCCCCCATCTCGGCGCGGACCTGGGCCTCCTGCTCGGCGACCAGCGTCCCCGAGAGGGAGGGCCCGGCGGCGATCTCCTCGGCGGAGACCACCACCACGTTCTCGGCGCCGACGACGACCCCCTCGGGGGCCTTGGCCTGCGCCTCCGGCGTCTCGCCCCCGCCGCCGCCGCAGGCGGCCGCGCCGAAGGCCAGGGCCAGCGCCGCCACGGGGGCGGCCACGGTGCTCATCGCTCGCTTCATCGTTCTCAAGCCCCCCCTCCGAAGGCCGACGCCTGTTGAGCGCCGCCGCCCTGCTGCTGCGGCTGCGACTGTTGCTGTTGTGGCTGCGGTTGCTGCTGCTGGAACTGCTGCCCGCCCCCGGTGCCGCCCCCCGCGCCCAGCGGGAGGTAGGGGAGGAGGGCGACGCGCGCCCGCGCGATCTGGAGGTCGCGCGCGGCCTGCGCCCGGTTGGCCTGCGCCTGCTGGAGGAGGATCCGCGAGTCGGAGAGCTCGACCTGGGTCGAGAGCCCCTCGCGGTAGCGGATCTCGGCGATCCCGTACGCCCGCTCGGCCTGCTCCACCGTCCCGGCGCTCGCCTCCCAGGTGGCCCGGGCGGCGTCGAGCCGCTCCAGCGCGGTGCGGGTGTCGAGGAGCGCCGCCGCGCGGGTCTGGGAGAGGCGCGCCTGGGCCTCCATCAGGTTGGCCCGCGCCACCAGCTCGTCGCCGCGGATCCGCCCGCCGGTGAAGACGGGGACCGAGAGCTGCGCCCCGACCGTCCAGTTGGTCCGGAAGTCGGAGAGGCTGAAGTCGGGGAGCGTCCCCTCCGGGTAGTTGATCCGCCCGTACTGCGAGAAGAGCGAGACCGTGGGGAGGCGCTGCGACCGCGCCACCCGGAGGAGCCCCTCCTGCACCCGCACCCCCTCGGACGCCTGCTGCACCGGCGCCCGGTTGGCCACCGTGGTGTCGCCCAGCGGCCGCTCCTCGGTGGCGAAGCGGGCCACCGGGACGGGGGCCGCGTCGTTGAGCGGCGTCGTCAGCCGCACCGGGGCGTCGGCCGGGAGGTCGAGGAGGAGGCGGAGCCGGGTGTACGCCAGCTGCCGGTCGGAGCGGCGCTGGATGACCACCGGGCGGAGGTTGTCGCGCGACACCGTGGCCCGCAGGAGCTCGAACTCCGGGGTGTTCCCCACCTGCCGGGCGATCCGCGTCTGCTCCAGCGTCCGCTCCGACTGCGCCAGGCTGGCCTCGGAGATCTCGACCAGCCGGTCGGCGAGGACGGCGTCGTAGTACGCCTGGGTGACATCGAGGACGATCTGCGCCTGGGTGGAGGCCACGTCGATCTCGGCGCTCCGCCGCCCCGCGTCGGCGATCCGGTTCTGGGCGGCGACCCGCCCGCCGGCGAAGAGGTTCTGGTTGACGTCGAGCCCCAGCCGCCAGGTGTTCTCGCGGCCGAAGGGGAGGTCGCCGAGCCCCGCGAAGGGGCTGGCGTTCTGCGCGCACTCCACCGCCCGCTCCAGCGAGTCGACCCGCTCCTCGATGGGGAGGGCGGGGTTGGGGGCGAAGCTCCCGCAGTTCTCCGGGGGCGCGGGGGTCGAGGTGGTGTCGGTGCCGCCGCCCAGGCTCTCGAACTCGGAGGCGAGGGCGCGCGAGTACGACGCGGTGGCGCTGACCTGCGGGAGGCGCTGGCTGCGGGCGCGGAGCTGCTCGCCGCGGGCGCGGGTGACCCCGGCGCGCGAGATGGAGAGCTGCTCGCTCCCGTCCTCGGCGCGCCGGAGCGCCTCCTCGAGCGAGAGGCCGAAGGGCTGCCCCCCCGCGGGGACGGCCGAGGCCGGCGCCGCGGGGGCGGGGGGAGTGGTGGTCTGCGCCGCCAGGGGCGCGGTGCCCGCCAGGAGGAGGGCGAAGAGCGCGGCCCCGGCGGAGCGGGGCGCGGATGCCGTGCGCATATGGGTTCCGTGTGCGTTCACGTTAGTCGGTCACGCGGGGGCCGCCACCCGCGCGCGGCGGGGGCGGGCGGAGGGGCGCGGCGCGGGGGCGCCGATGGCCCGCAGGAAGAGCCCGACGTACCGCTCGGGCGCCTCCTCGGGGGCGTAGGTGTAGCGGCCGGGCATCAGGTCGCGCCCCATCACGTCGGTGAAGAGGGCGCCCATCAGCATGGCGGCCGCGGCGACGGGGTCGAGGGCGGCGTCGGCGAGGCGGCGCTCGCGGAGCCGCACCAGGTACGCCTCCAGGTCGCGGGCGACTCTCTCGGGGCCGTCGCCGGCGCGGCGCCCCATCTCGCTGTCCTGCGCCATCTCGCCCATGCAGGCGCGGATGATCTGCCGCGAGCGGCGGAGGTGCGCCATCTGTCCCCGCGCCCACTCGACGAGCTCGCGCTCGGGGTCGGCGGGCTCGGCCGGGAGGGCGGGGAGCTCGTCGGCGCGCGCGGAGGCCTGCAGCGCCTCCTGGAGGAGCGCGGCCTTGGAGCCGAAGTGGCGGAAGAGGGTGATCTCGTTCACCCCCGCCTCGGCCGCGATCCGCCGGGTGGTGGCCCCCCGCGTGCCTCCCTCCTGGAAGACCCGCAGCGCGGCCTGGAGCAGTCTCTCGCGCACGTCCATGGCGACCCAAGCTACCGGAAACAGGCGTGCAAGCAATCGCTTGCCCACGGGTTTTACAAACCTTTTACGAACGACCCTCAGGCGGCGCTCTCGCGGGCCGCGGGGGCGCCGCCGTCGCGCTCTTCCTTCCACCGCTCCAGGAGCGAGTCGCACTCGCGGATCAGGAGGCGGTGGAAGCGCTCGGCCTCGGCCATCCGGCGCCGCCCCTCGGCCATGTGCGCGGGGAGGGTGGCCTGGGCCTCGGCGAAGGCGTGGACCATGTCGCGCCACTTGGCCTGGCCCACGCGGAGCATCCGCTCCCACGGGTCCTGGAGGACGCGGTAGAAGTCGCGCCGGTCGCCGAGGGCGGAGACGCGCTCGATCATCCCCAGCTGCTCGAGCATCCGGCAGTTGGTGCTCACCGAGGCCTTGCTGGCCTGGAGCTTCTCGGCGAGCTCGTCGAGCGAGTAGGGGCGGTCGCCGACGAGGAGGAGGCCGAAGATGCGCCCGGCGCTCCGGGCCATCCCCTCCTTCTCGCACATGAGCCCCATCCGCTCGACGAACTGCTGAACCGACTCCTCCATGAAGCTATCTTCCGCGGTTTGAAGGGGACCGTTCCGTCTACCGGGCCGGGGGAGAAGGGTAGCGGGTTCAGATCGTTCAGTCAATCCTGAACGATTGGAAACATCCGTCCGTTCCGAATCTCGTGTAAGGTACAAGCAACGCACGCAAGCGGTTACCCACGCGCGGGGAAACCTCCGTTCACCTCTTCGGGGGACACGGATCGGGGGTCGCGTGGGAGGATTCCCGTGCGGCGGGAGGGGTGGAGTGGGGCGCCGATGTCCCAGCTTTCGACCGGCTTCCCCTGAACCGCATGCCTCTCACAGGGGGCACAGGGAAAGCAGGGGACTTCGACCGCAGGTTCCTCTGCTGCCTCTGCGCGAGCCCCGTCTGTTTTACTCGATCCAGTTGGCGGCGACCCAGATCTCGGGCTCGAAGCTTCCCCAGTCCATCCGCTTCTTCCCGTTCACCTCGCGCACGGGACAAAGGACGAGCCCATTCTGGTCATAGATGACGATCCCGAGGAGCGCGCCGGTCGCGGGGTCGGTCTCGTAGCGGTGGAAGACGGGGGAGTGGCCCACTCCGACGACGTCCTCCTTCCGCTTCGTCTGGCGCGCCTTGATCGCCTCGTAGGTCGTGGAGTGCTCCCAGAATTGGAGCACCGCGCCAGGCTCCAGACCGCTCAGCATCCCGGTGACGATGCGGTCGAAATAGTCCTCGTCGCTCTCGTTCGCCTGGCGCGCGGGGTCGACGTGGAAGGCGCCCAGGTCGCGCGCGGCCAGCGCGCCCGCGCCCCCGCGCCCGACGTGGTCGTTCGAGAAGTTGCTCCGGGTGGCCTCGACGTTGAGAACCTCGAGGACGCTCTGCCAGAGGTCAAACGCCGCCTTGCCGCCGTCGAGCTCCGTCACCCGGTTGGTGCTGCCTTCGACCTCCTCCGCCGGCACGATTCCGGGGAAGAAGGCCTGGAGCACGGGGCGGAGGGCGAGGGCCCCCTGCGTCGGGTCGGCGAGGGGGTGGGGGAGGTTGTTCGCCAGCGTCCCCTCGGTGGGCTTCGGCGAGAAGGTGAGCGAGGACGAGGCGAACGCCTCGCGCATCATCGCCCGCGTCGTCGACGAGGTCTTCCCGACCCCGAACCCCAGCCGCCCGCCGCAGATCCGGTTGTCGACCAGCGCCCGCACGGTGCGCCGCATGGAGATGTAGGTGCAGCTCCCCGGCATCCCCTCGACGGGGTCCTCGATCAGCATGGCCGCGGTCATGGGGAGGCGGACGACCACGTGGGGGACGGCGGAGAAGCCGAAGTCGCACGTCACCGGGATGTGCGTGCCGGGCTCCTGCCAGCCGTCGACCAGCTCGCCCGGGAGCCAGCGGAAGTCCACGCTGCCGCCGTCCAGGGTGACGTCGACGACCCGGGGGTCGGGTGGCGTGGAGAGGGGCTCCTCGCGGAGGTAGAAGATCCCGTGCGACGGAAGCCTCCCCTGTCCCGCCACGGTCCCGTCCGGGGCGGTGAAGGTGGCGGTCGCGAAGGCGAAGAAGATCGAGTTGTTGGGGACCGGCTGCCAGGTGCGGGTGAAGCGGACCGGGCGGTAGCGCGGCGCCACCGGGAACTCGGCGAGGACGGCGGCGGGGACCGCCCCGGTGGGCACCTCGGCGAAGTCGGCCTGGAGCGAGCGCAGGACGTGCCGGGCGGGGATGGGACCGTTGCGGAAGTGGACCGGGTCGTCGCGCAGCGCTCCGTCGAGACCCAGCTCCGTCTCGTACGCCTCGTCGGCGTAGTCCTGCGGCCGCTCGGCGCGGGCGGTGGTGACGTGGAGGATGGAGGTCCCGCCGGCGTCCATGTCGACCGTGGGCATGGGAAAGCGCGCCACGTCGTCGGCCGCGGCGTCGGCCCCCAGCCGCAGGAGGGGGGCGTAGGTGCCGGAGAGGAACCCGGCGACCGCGTGCTTCTTCCAGTCGGCCGCGCCGGTGCTCACCTTGGTCCCGTCGTCGTACTTCACGGCCTCCTTCCGCAGACCCGCCAGCGTGGTGTCGAGGAAGGCCCAGGAGATCCGCACCCGGTCGTACCACACCACGTTGGGCGCCACCTCGATGTCGGGGCCCTCGGGGGGATCGGCGACGGGGTCCGCGAGGGCGTCCGCGAGCGGGGCCGCGGGGGCCGCGAACGCGTCCAGCGCCTTCGTCACCGCCTTCTCCTCGACGGTCACCATCAGCCGCCCCACCGTGATCCACCCGGCGTGCGCGGCTTCGGAGAGGACGATGGTGGCCGGGTCGGGGAGGACGCCGGGGGCGGTGGTGTCGGCGAAGAAGCGGATCCGCCCGGGGAAGAGGGGGCGCACCTGCGGGGCCCCCGCGTCGGGGTTGGAGACGGCGGTCACCAGCATGAGGGTGCGGGGGACCGGCTCGCCGCGGGCGAGGGGCGCGTCGTCCGGGATGTCGACCACGCCGGGGATGTCCGGCATCCGGTCGAGGTCGGTCTGCGAGAAGGGGAAGCGGAGGATGTCGCTCCTCGTGGTCATGGCACCGTGACCTCGGCGTCGGGGGTGCGGGCCTCGCGCGAGACGCCGCGGGCGCGGAGCTGGTAGCTCCACGTCCCGATGGCGGCGGTGGCGTCGCGGAAGGCGGTGGCGTCGCCGGCCGCCGTCCCCACCAGGAGGTAGCCGTGGCCCTCCGCGGAGCGCCGCCAGAGCTGGAGCGAGGTATAGGCCTCGGGGTTGGTCCACGCCAGCGCCACCTCCCCCGCCGCCCCGTCCCACGCGGCGGCGAAGTCCCCGGGCGCGGCGAGCGGCACGGAGGAGATCGCCACCGCCACCCGCGCCGCCGAGGGCGCGCTGGCGATGTCGCGCCGCGCCGCGCCGGTGGGGTCGGCCGGGTCGGGGGCCTCGCGGACGGCGACGACGCGGTAGACGTAGCGGAGGCCGGGGACGCGTCCGCCGTCGACCACGCGGTACCGCCCGTCCGCTCCCGGAGGCGTCCCCGCGGCCACGGTGGCGGCGGGGGCGAAGGCCGCGTCGTCCTCCGTCTCCAGGCGGCGCTGGACCTCGAAGCGGACGCCGTCCACCGGGCCGCCCTGCGTCCACCCGACCGCGCCATCGC